>JBCDKV010000624.1:0-3469 GCA_038746215.1 Bacteroidota bacterium
ATACTTGTTGCGCGTTAACAAGGGATTGACTAAGGCTTATTTTGAGTATTGCTGAAAACTTTGTACACACCTAGTTTAAAATAGACTGTATATTTATAGAGGCTACTTAAAATTGAAAGAAACTTTTGAAACGCTGTATTAAATACACTGTAAATTAAATAGCAGAAAGAAAACATTTTATACCAGCAATTTTTCGATCTCTCGCTTCGATTGCTCCAATATGCTAACAATTTGGAAGACGTCTTTCTGAGTAGCGACAAAAGCATCACTAATAGCATATTCTTTTTCTTCCAAAAGGACGAAAAACCAGTTCCTACCCAAAATATATGCTCCATAAATAGGATGCGATTTCCCAGCTTTGGCATTGATTTGTTGAGCAGTTACCATCGCAATGAGCAACTGACCGAGCGGGTCGTTGCTCGTTCCTGTTTCTGGCTTAAATTCGTGAATACAAAAAATAGGCGCACGCGGTACTTGTTTCCCTTGGGCAACCATGAAGTCTACAATACCTTTAATGATTTCCTCCCCGAACTTCATCGACAATTTTCGGCTGGCAAAGGGTTTAAAGTGATGCTCTTTCAAAAAAATCATACGCAAAAGGGGACTAATGAAAAATAGCTTCATTTCATCTTCATTCCAGTCTAGTACATTGTCCAGCAAGTCCTCTTGCAATTCTTTCACGTAAGCAGCAGTCTTATCCGAAAGTAAAATTTCCGCATTCAACCAATCTTGCAGCCTTTGCATTTTATTGTTGCGATGCAAATCAAAGGTTTCCTCTACTTCTTGGTACAGCCAATGTTGAAA
Organism: Bacteroidota bacterium; assembly: GCA_038746215.1. Classification (GTDB taxonomy): domain Bacteria; phylum Bacteroidota; class Bacteroidia; order Chitinophagales; family Saprospiraceae; genus JAAUTG01. Next base: position 805 of record JBCDKV010000624.1, read on the forward strand.
TGCTTTCATGATATTATCTTTACTACAAATAATCAAGCTTTCTAAATAACAGGCATCACGCTGATGAAGTTTATAATACTGCTTATTGGATAGAAAAAGCGCATTTTGTTTTTGGTAATCTGATAATGTGGTGATTATCCAGTTATGGAATCACCAATCCTACTCAAACCGACCGCTTCACAGCACGCCGTCTGAATCGTGTCTCCACCTGCACGGTTGATAGATAGACGGCAAAGGCAAGAAATATCCCCAAAATTGCGCCCAAATAAATGTCTTGAAAAAAATGCTGTACCAAATACACTCGCGATAAGCCGACAATGAGTGCCAGTACGAAAAAAACGAGTCCTAAATATTTTTTTTTTGGAAAAACGAGCGACAAAAAGCAGTAAATTGCAAAAGCTGACATGGTGTGTCCAGAAGGAAAACTACTCGCTGCTTTGTTGATGCTAATGCCTTCTATAAATTGAATTTGGTCGAGGATGCCTTCTTGTTTGAAGACGGTGTAAGGGCGATAATGCGCAAAAAAAGATTTACTGAGATAGCTGACGATACTGACCGTGATCGCTAGTACAGGAATGGCAATGGCATAAGCGTATCGTTTCCGATAAATTAGTAAAAGCACACCTAAAATGTAAGGAACAAACTCACCCAGTTTAGTGCCCCACGCAAAGAACAAATCACCCGCTAGGCTGCGTCGTTCGTTAAAGAAAAAAATAAAATCTCCCTTTTCAATATTGAGCAGCAAGACTGCGCCAAGTAGCAAAAAAACGAGGCAGGGTACTAAGAAAGCTGCTTGTGTTTTGATGATTTGTAGCATCTGTATTAACTATTGTAAGCTCATACGAAAGTTTGGGGAATGCTCTAGATAAGTCCTAGAGTAAAGTGAACGAGATCGCACAACAAGTATGCCCGAAGGAATTTTATGGACGGAAACACAAATTTTATTGATTTTTCACTAAGAAAAATCAATAAAATTTGTGTTTCCGTCCGAAGAGACTTATTGAGCATACTTGTTGCACAATCTTGTAGCATTGACCAAAACCATGCCTAAGAAAAATGAGGCTTCACAAGCATTCCTAAGAGCTTGTTTGGAGCACTATCTTCCTGTAAATCAGTAGTTTACGGTTCTGGCGAAGAAAATAATAGCGACTTTATCGAGATGAATGAGCGATCCTTTAGGTAAATATTCAGTGAATATTTAAGCGAGAGAACCGCTTCGCGGATGGGTCAGCAGCGATTATTTTCAAAGTCAGGTTCGGAAAATATTGGTTTACAGGAAGATAGTGCTCTAAACATGCTCTAACGATTCTCTAGTGCTTCTTCCACCTCATAACCATTTAAAAAGTCTTTGATCTTCATTCGTTTGCGCCCTGCTAGCTGCAGTTCTAGTATTTCTACAAAACCATCCGTAGTTGCTATTTTTAAAAAAGACTTTTGATCGGTCAATATGCTTTTCGGTAGATACGCATGTGCTGATATTTCTTTTGTGGTGCGGAGTATTTTCAATTTTTTACCATCCAGCATGGTCCAAGCAGCAGGATAGGGACTCAGTCCTCGGATAAAATTGTGGACTTGTGCTGTACTTTGGTGAAAGTCGATTTCACAGGTTTCGTGGAAAATTTTTGGCGCCTTAGTTGCCAATGTATCGTCTTGCCTTTGAGTAGTGTAGTCGCCTGATTCAATGGCTTTTACCGTTTTCAATACGACTGCTGCCCCCAATTCCATCATGCGGTCGTGGACTTCGCCTGCCGTTTCATTCTCGCCGATGGGGAGACTTTCTTGGAAAAGCATATCGCCCGTATCTATTTTCTGTTGGAGGAAAAAACTGGTGACGCCCGTCTCTCGCTCCCCTTTGATGACTGCCCAGTTAATGGGTGCAGCACCACGGTATTTAGGCAGTAGCGAACCGTGCAAATTGAATGTACCATGTTCGGGCATCGCCCAAACGATTTCGGGTAGCATCCTGAAAGCGACCACTACTTGTAAATTGGCATTCAAGGCACGCAAATCCTCCACAAATTGAGCCGACTTCAAGTTTTTGGGCTGTAAAACGGAAATGACTTGCGAAACCGCATATTGTTTCACTGCCGATTCGATCAATCGCTTGCCTCCACGCCCGCCGTATTTGTCCGTAGCCGTGATGACGCCAACGACTTGGTAGCCGTTTTCTACCAAAATCTTGAGCGATGGCACAGCAAAATCGGGGGTGCCCATGAAGATAATTCGGAGGTCTTTTTTTGCTATTTGCATGAATGTTGGAATGTTTGATTGTAAAATTGCTCAATTGTCGAACTTATAATTTGTGTACCATTCCTAAGTAGTCATTCAAGTTAATGGTGTCGAGTGGAATTTGAGGAAGTTTTGGATTTAAGCAAGGCAAAAAACGTAAGCATCCGTACGGACGATGAGGCTTTTTAACACAGCATAAATTCAAAAATCGCCAAATTACCCGACAGGATTAGCTTGAAAGACTACTAAGTACAGCGTTTCAAAAGTTTCTTTCGATTTTAAGTAGTCTCTATAAATATACAACTTATTTTAAGTTAGTCTTGTACGAAGTTTTGAGCAATGCTTGGAATTCGAGAAAGCTCCTGAAATCGCGCAACAAGTATGCCTAAGGGTTTTTTGTGGACGGAAACACAAGTTCTCAGTTATTTTTCTCAGG
>JBCDKV010000625.1:0-3467 GCA_038746215.1 Bacteroidota bacterium
AAAAATTTTAGTAAAGCTCTTGAGATCGCGCAACAAGTATGCTCAAAGGGTTTTTATGGACGGAAACACAAATTTCAACTTATTTTTTCCCAAAAAATAAGTTGAAATTTGTGTTTCCGTCCGAAGAGAATTACTGAGCATACTTGTTGCTCGATTATCTTGCATTGACTCAGGCTGTTTTCTGTTAACGAAACTGAGATTTCTTACAGCCCTAATTACAGAACAAAAGAGAAGCAGCTTACATAGCTACACTAGCCGCTTTTCTTAGTGTTTCTAAGTGTCCTTAGTGTTTCAATTTGTGTTTTGTCCAGTAGTGTAACAATCCCACCATTTGCACTGATTTATCCCGCTTGCACGATGTGCTACAAACTAACTACCCGCAACCACCGTCCCAAAAATACCAACGGCAAGCCCTGCCCAAACAAGTATTAAAACCAAGAATAAGGTCAAAGCAAGCACCATTCTTCGTCGTCTGGTTTTGACTTTTCGCAAAATAAATTCAAGCACTAGTCCTGTTCCACACAGCAAGATAGCAGCGACTAGGAAATCGAAAAATTGCCAATTCACTTCGCTTGTAAACTGCATGGCTACAAAAGGAATGAAAAGCAATGCAGTGGCAGCCGCCATAATGCTAAGCAATCGCTTGTTTTGATTCGTAATCATCATTGTTTCTGTATTTGTTAATTGATAAATATTTCCAATGAGCGTAGGGCGAAAGAGTAGGATGACTTCTTTGATGAAAAGCTGATTGGCTTTGGTGTATCCGTACTTTTCCTTGTACCTACTAAATCGCTCCATCAAATCACCTTCTATTTCTTCTCGGAATGCCCGCTTGCAATACCAATGGAAGAAGGCTAGAGCGATTCGAGAGGGCTTGTTTTCTTTCTTTTTCACCTTAACTGAGTTTAAACGAGAGCTTCGGTATGGCATCCCAAAGTGCATTTCTTTGCGCTCTAGTTTGCTCCAATATTTCTTGACCACTTGGAGTAATTTCATAGAGACGTTTTCGCTTACCACCTCTTGCTTTGGTAGCCGCTCCAAAATCAGAGGACACAAAGCCCTTTGCTTCGAGTCGCTTCAAAACCGTCTGGACAGCGCCCAAGCTAGCATTGCGATGGAGACGTTCTTCGATCTCTTCTATGATATTGACGCTGTATGCTTCGCCATTTAGAATAGCAACAATGAGCAACACAATTTCTTCAAATTCTCCAATTGATTTCTGACTCATAAATAAGTATTTACTACAAATGTAGTTAAAATATTTTAAATAACTACTTTGTAGGTATTATTTTTCTTTTCGTATTGAACGATAGTGTCAAATAGATGGATAAACTTTTCATCAAAGTACTAGCTGTATTACAATCTATTCCATTTTGACTTTAGTATAAGTCAATTTTAGCTATTTTTGTACTCAATACAGATCAAAATGCAAAAATTAGTTCAATATCAGTCAAATCTTTTAAGGGGCATCAACAAAGAATTTACGAGATACCTTTATACTTCTTTACCGTGGTCTTCGAGATTTTTGGGCATCAAGGGTTTTCGAGGAGTCGGTAAAACCACCATGCTCTTACAATACTTAAAGTATGAACTCAAAGACCTGTCCAAGCACCTGTACGTTACTCTAGATCATCCTTATTTCTATCAAAATAGCCTTTACGAATTAGCCGAACAATTTCAGCAGTTGGGAGGAACAACGCTGCTAGTGGATGAGGTGCACAAACTCCCCAATTGGTCGCGACAACTCAAAATCGTTTATGATGGTTTTCCCGAACTCCAATTGATATTTACCTCCTCTTCTGCGCTAGACATTCTCAAAGGCGAGTCCGATCTCAGTCGTCGGGTGTTGATTCATGAATTGGGGGGACTCTCTTTTAGGGAGTATATTGCTTTTGCTCACGGCATTCAATTTCCAACTTACACGCTTCCCCAAATACTAAACGACCACCTCAATATTGCCTCGACCATAGCGCTTCAAGTGAAGCCCATTGCGCTCTTCAAAGACTACTTAAAAAGGGGCTACTATCCATACGGGCAGGTCGAAGCCGTTGAACTTTTTCAAAAAAGGTTGGTGCAGTCCTTGGAAGTTGTTTTGCAATCTGACATCAGCTATATCTATGGCTACACGACCGAAAATACCGCTAAGATTAAAAAGCTGCTAGGTGTGATTTCTGAGTCTCCACCCTTCACCATCAACATTTCCTCGGTTGCGCAGAAATTGAATATCAGTAGAAGTACAGTCACCAACTATCTATATGCTTTACAGAATGCTGGCACACTTCGATTCGTGAATAGACAAGGCAAAGGAGTCGCCAATTTGCAAAAACCCGACAAAATATACTTAGACAACACCAATCTATCCTTCATCCTACAAGACAGCACAGATGTAGGCACACTACGAGAAACTTTTGCACTAAATCAGCTACAACAGGCAGATTATACGATCAAATTACCTGCTAAAGGCGACTTTTATGTATCGGAAGAAAAGGTGACGCTAGAGATTGGGGGAAGAAACAAAACACCGAGGCAAATCAAAGGAGTGGCAGATAGCTATATTTTTGCAGATGATATGGAAATCGGTTTTGGGCAAAAAATTCCGTTGCATTTGTTAGGTTTTTTGTATTAGATACAAACTTTATTCCCTTCAAACAGCACACATAAAGACAATCAAATGCGGCAAGATCAAATCAATCAATACATCAACAATTACCTCAAAAATCTGCGAGATATGAAAGTGGCAGAGGAGAGTACGCAACACCTCAGAAAGGTGCTAAAAGTAGTGCGGATAAAAGCCCAAGAGACGCCCGTCATTGCAGGAGACGTTTGTAGGAATATGTACATTATTGTGCAAGGAGGCTTTGTTTGTCGCTACATCCACGAGCGAACGGGCGCAGCCAAAACCATTAATTTTTACCTAGATAACCTACATCCCATCATGACTTGCGTGGATAGCTATTTTCTGCAAACACCTACCAACTGTGAACTCAAAGCGATTGAAGACGCTATCGTCCTAGACATCCCTAAATACGATCTAGATATTTTAAGAAAAAAGGACGCCTACTTTGCGCAGTTTTACCACCAAATGGTCATCACCGCCATGGTGGAAGAAAACGAACTCAAAACCAAACTCATCGCCTACTCCTCCAAAGAAAAATACGATTTCATCATCGAAGAGCTATCTTCGGTCATTCAACGTGTCCCATCTAAATATATCGCTGAATTTTGTGGAATCTCGGCGGAGTGGTTGAGTAAGATTAAGAAACAGAGATGATACTTTACACTGCAAACGGGGCAAAAAAGTGCTTTCATTTTTGAAAAAAGATAAGTGTTGTTCAGATCATTTACCGCTAAATTTAGGGGTAAGTTTTCGCTGAGGAGGTCGACACCGCCTCAGCGAATCAAGGTTTTTTAAGGACAAAGAAGCGATTCTCGCTTCTTTGTCCTTAAAAAACCTTGATCAAATTTGG
>JBCDKV010000626.1:0-3465 GCA_038746215.1 Bacteroidota bacterium
CGGCTTCTTCTTTAAAAATCGGAACATCGGTGCCGAAGTATTTGCGATACCAAGCCCAAGCCTTGTCTGCATCGGGTACGCCAATACCAATTTGTTGTATGCCGCTTATGAATTATACCATCAGCGGCATACAACAAATTGTTATTGGCGTACCCGATGCAGACAAGGCTTGGGCTTGGTATCGCAAATACTTCGGCACCGATGTTCCGATTTTTAAAGAAGAAGCCGAAGCCGCATTGATGCTCCCCTACACAGGAGGAAAGCCAAGGAAACGTTACGCCATTTTAGCTTTGAATTTACAAGGAGGTGGCGGATTTGAAATTTGGCAGTACAAAAGTCGAGTCCCTCAGCCACCGAATTTCGATCTGCAATTGGGCGACTTGGGCATGTTGGTCGCTAAAGTAAAAAGTTCAGATGTAGCAAAAACCTATAATTTCTATCAATCAGAGGGCGTGAACTTGCTTTCAGACATCGTGCAAACACCAGATGGAAAACCCACTTTTTTCCTAAAAGACCCTTACCACAATATTTTCCAGATTGTGCCTTCCGATAATTGGTTTCAAACCCCCAAACGCCATCTGACAGGCGGTGCTTACGGCACGATCATTGGCGTAGCGTCAATAGATGAGGCGATTCCTTTCTACCGAGATGCCTTGGGTTATGATGTAGTGGTCTACGATGAAACTGGTCAATTTGAAGACTTAGCTGCTTTGCCTGCTGGCGATTTAAAGTTTCGTCGCGTCTTGCTTCGTCATGCCGAGTCGCGCAAAGGCGCATTTGCACCAGTTTTAGGTGATAGCGAAATTGAATTGGTACAAGCACTGGATCGTAGCCCCAAAAAAATCTTTGACGACCGACTTTGGGGCGATTTAGGGTTCATCCACCTGTGTTTTGATATTAGAAATATGGAAGCATTGGGGCAGAAAGTGCACGCACTCGGACATCCTTTCACCGTCAACAGTGGCGATTTTGACATGGGAGAAGCCGCTGGACATTTTACCTATGTAGAAGATACAGACGGCACTTTAATCGAATTTGTGGAAGCTTACAAAGTACCCGTTGCTGCTAAATGGGGCATTTACCTCAATTTGCGCAATCGCGATCCAGAAAAACCGCTGCCTAGATTCATGCTGAAAGCTTTGGGTTTTAATCGGGAGAAGGGATGAGGGATTAGGACTGTACGAAGTCTGATTTTCCTTAACATTTTACTTGGAAATAGCCTAAGTCAACGTAAGAAAATTGCGCAACAAGTATGCTCAATTAGTCTCTTCGGACGGAAACCTTCAGGCATACTTGTTGCGCGATCTCGAGGGATTGACCGAGTACTATTTTGAGCATCACCAAAAACTTCATACACCCTTAATTAGTGGTTATTGAAAATAGCTAATTCTGAGAGGACTCATTCCATTTGGTCAGCATACATTATAAAGAGAAAAGATTTTAGCAGTTGCCTTACCACTTCTTTGTAGGCATTATTCAATTGTCTACTACTGTTTTGACGTGCGATTTCAGACAGAAATTGTGTCTAGTCAAAATGAAGCGCAAATAATTAGCAGTTTGTGAGCAAATCCCACTATATTAGCCACCATACAATAAAAGCAAAAAAGGCTTCGTCCGTTAAGCACAAAAAAAATCCAAACATGCTAGCAAAAACTTACGCAAGTGCTGTCATTGGCGTAGATGCGCAAACCATAACCGTAGAAGTCAACGCAGGAGGCAATGTAGCAGCAGGAAAGCAATTTTATTTCTTAGTAGGCTTACCCGATAGCGTAGTGCGCGAAGGCTTCCAGCGCATAGAAGCAGCTATCAAAAATATCTATTACAAACTGCCCCGCATGAAATTGGTGGTGAATTTAGCACCAGCCGATATCCGAAAGGAAGGTTCTGCTTATGATTTGCCCATTGCGATTGGTTTGCTGGCAGCGACCAAACAAATTCCACCCGAAAGCGTGGAAGGCTATATGCTGATGGGCGAATTGGCGTTGGATGGTGGGTTGCGTCCTATCAAAGGAGTATTACCCATTGCGATACAAGCACGCAAGGAAAAATTCAAAGGCTTGATCGTTCCGAAAGAAAATGCTAGAGAAGCCGCTATTGTAAATGATTTGGATATTTATGGCATAGAAAATCTGAGTGAAGTCGTTGATTTTTTTAGAGGCGTATCCGAATTGAAGCCGACCGTCGTTGATACCAGAGAAGAGTTCTCGGATACACAAGATCAGTATCCCATCGACTTTGCGGATGTAAAAGGGCAAGAAAACATCAAGCGTGCCCTAGAAATTGCGGCTGCTGGTGGACACAACGTCATTCTCATCGGCCCACCAGGAGCAGGGAAAACAATGCTGGCACGAAGAATGCCTACGATCCTGCCACCGCTGTCTTTATATGAAGCCTTAGAAACCACCAAAATTCATTCCGTAGCGGGTATTTTAGGTAGAAATTCCTCGCTCATTCCTACTCGCCCGTTTCGTTCTCCGCACCATACCATCAGCGACGTGGCACTCGTTGGCGGTGGCTCTAATCCGATGCCAGGTGAAATTTCTTTGGCACACAATGGCGTTCTTTTTTTGGATGAATTGCCAGAGTTTAAAAGGACGGTACTGGAGGTGATGCGTCAACCGATGGAAGAGCGCAGAGTCACGATTTCTAGAGCAAAAATTAGTGTGGATTATCCTGCCAGTTTTATGTTGGTTGCTTCGATGAATCCCTGTCCTTGTGGCTACTATAATCATCCCGACAAAGAATGCGTTTGCAGTCCTGGCGTGGTGAAGCGTTATCTGAATAAAATATCTGGACCGCTCTTAGATCGCATTGATTTGCACGTCGAAGTCACGCCCGTCTCCTATGAGGAGCTATCGAGTTTTGAACGCCCCAAAATTTCGAGTGAAGACATTGCCAAACGGGTTACTAAAGCTCGTGAAATTCAGGTGGAACGCTTCAAAGATTTCAGAGGAATTCATTCCAATGCGCAAATGCCCAGCCGCATGGTACGCGAAGTTTGTCAGTTGAATACAGCGGGACTTGCCTTGCTCAAAAAAGCGATGAAAGTACAGCAGCTATCCGCACGTGCCTACGACCGCATCTTGAAAGTGGCAAGAACTACGGCGGACTTATCAGGCAGCGCAGACATTAAAATTGAGCATCTCGCAGAAGCCATTCTCTACCGTAGTTTGGATAAGGAAGGATGGGCAGGTTAGCTTGGTTTTACAGATTTTCTGATTAGGTGTGCAGTGGGCTTTGCATGGGCACATCTCAAAATGTCGCAGAAAGTTTTTTTCAAAGGTGAAAAACTTTCTGCTAGGGGGATTTTAAGGGCAAGAAGCGTTAGAGCTTGTTTGGAGTAGGATCGAACTGTAAATCAAGAGTTTACGGTTTTGACGAAGCAAATAATAGCGACTTTATCGAGATAAACGAGCGATTATTTTCAAAGTCAAGTTCGTAAAATATTGGTTTGCAGGAAGATAG
>JBCDKV010000627.1:0-3459 GCA_038746215.1 Bacteroidota bacterium
AAAAGGATTTTGGTACGAGCCGACTATACTCGAAAATGTGACCCAAGACATGAAAATTGTGCAAGAAGAAATTTTTGGGCCAGTCTTGCCAGTCATCAAATTCAGTTCCTACGATCAAGTAATTGACTACGCCAACGACAGCGAATTTGGGCTAGCAGCCATGGTTTTTACCAACGATATGAATAAAGTCATGCGCCTACACGATGATTTGGAATTTGGCGAAATTTACGTCAATCGTGGTCACGGCGAACAACACCAAGGCTTCCACAATGGATTGAAACTAAGTGGAACGGGCGGTGAAGATGGCAGATATGGCTTGGAGCAGTATTTAGAAAAGAAGACCACCTATGTTAAATACAAATAATTAGTTATGTCAAATAAAGCCTTGTTTTTTCGTCTTTTGAATACCAGCCTTCTATTATTCTTTTTAATCAACACCGCTTTGGTTGCACAAGAAATCAAACCTGCGGAAGTCAAAGCAGTGATGCAAAAGGTAGCAGACTGGCAGATTGATCATTATCGGGACACTTATAATAAGAAAAAACCGCATCATCCGCTAGATTGGACGAATGCAGCACTTTATGTTGGCATGGTGAAGTGGGCAGCAATGGCAGGAGATGACAACTATTATGAGTGGCTAAAAAGAATTGGGACACAGAACGATTGGCAGTTGCATTACCGAAAATATCATGCGGATGACCATGCCGTCGGTCAGATGTACATTGAGCTTTATCGAAAATATAAGGATGAGCAAATGATAGAGCCCACCAAAAAACAGCTTAACTTTATTTTATATCATCCCTCTCAATCTGTGTTGAATTGGCAAACTCCCTTTCATCAAGACCGTTGGAACTGGTGCGATGCTTTATTCATGTCGCCTCCCGTTTTTGCAAAGCTGTACCATATTACAGGAGACAAAAAGTATCTAGATTTTCTGATGCAGGAGTACAAAGCAACCACAGATTTTCTCTTTGATAAAAAGGAACACCTCTATTACCGCGACGAACGATTCAAGACTCAATTGGATAATGGAACAAAGGTTTTTTGGTCACGTGGAAACGGATGGGTATTTGCAGGTTTGACGAATATTATGAATGAACTGGATTCCGATACCAAGGAATATAAATACTTCTTGAAAATTTATAAAAAGATGGCAAAAAAATTGGCTGCTATCCAAACTCCTGATGGACACTGGGCGATGAGCCTGCTAGGGCAAGAGTTCTACCCCACACCTGAAACCAGTGGTTCTTCCTTTTTTACGTATGGTCTAGCTTGGGGCATCAATCAAGGCATCTTAGATCGAGCGACTTACGAGCCTGTTGTAAAGAAGGCTTGGAACGCGATGGTCAGTTATGTCACAGAAGATGGAATGTTAGGCTATGTTCAACCGATTGGTGCCGCTCCGGGACAAGCTTCGCCCGACAAAACAGAGGTGTATGGTACAGGAGCATTTTTAGCGGCTGGTTCAGAAGTTTATAAATTGTACCAATAAGAAAGATGAACACTACAATTAAACAAATTAAAACACAGCTCTTCAAAGTTCCCTTAGCTGAGGTGCTTTCTGATGCCAAACACGGCGATCATTTTCACTTTGAGTTGGTCACCACTACCGTAACGCTAGAAAATGGCTACGAAGGTACGGGCTATACCTATACGGGAGGAAAAGGAGGCTACGCCATCAAAGCGATGCTAGATTTCGATCTAGCACCCGCTTTGTTAGAAAAAGATGGCGCGGATATTGAGCAAATTTATGACTTTTTGGAATGGCATATTCACTACGTTGGTCGTGGCGGCATTGCTTCCTTCGCAATTTCGGCGGTGGATATTGCGCTCTGGGATATTCGATGTCAGATGCAGGAAAAGCCCTTGTGGCAAGTAGCAGGAGGGGCAAACAACACTTGCAATGCTTATTGCGGCGGCATTGATCTGATGTTTCCGATGGAGAAACTGCTGAACAATATTCAAGGCTATTTGGATAGTGGATTTGATGCGGTAAAGATCAAGATCGGACGAGAAAAATTGAGCGAGGATTTGGAGCGTATCGCAGCGGTGCGCGACCTTATCGGCGATGATCGCAATTTTATGGTAGATGCCAACTATTCCATGAGTGTGGAGCAAGCGATTGAAGCAGCGAAAGGCTTTGAAAAGCACAATATCTACTGGTTTGAAGAACCGACGATACCTGATAATTATAAAGGCTATGCGGAAATCGCAACAGCAACGGGTATGCCGCTAGCTATGGGTGAAAATCTGCACACCATCTACGAATTTGGGTATGCTTTTGAGCAGGCGAATTTATCTTTTATCCAACCCGATGCCTCCAATTGTGGTGGGGTCAGTGGTTGGTTGGCGGCAGCTCAATTAGCGCAACAGTACAACATTCCTGTTTGCTCCCACGGGATGCAAGAACTTCACGTTAGTTTAGTTTCTTCGCAACCTCATGCGGGTTGGATGGAAGTCCACAGTTTTCCCATCGATCAGTATACTAAGCGTCCTTTGGTCGTAGAAAATTATCGGGCGGTCGCACCAGATACCATCGGCATTGGCGTTGAATTTGATTGGGATAAGCTGATGCCACATCGCGTTGATTAGGATTCATTTGGAGTAGAATTGAAGTATAATTCGGTAGTTTACGGTTCAATGCTGCTACCATTCTAAGGTAGCGTTAGGCTCGGCAATCCTAAAGGCTTACCGATCTAGTGGGTTCAAATCTTAGAGCATGTTTGGGGCATTATCTCCCTGTTCCAAATAAGCTTTAGAAGAATACCTAATTACCCTTGACGATCAACCTACTCTTCATCAGCGGCATTCTTTATCAAAGCCGCCAGCCGATCTCTACTTCTTTTGAGTCGCATTTTCACAGCACTGCTACTAATTTTTAGGCTGTCCGTAATTTGTTTAACCGACATCCCTTCTTGGTAGCGCATGAGTAAAATCAGTCGATCATTACCTTTCAATTCTTCTAAAAATCGTTCTAGTTGCGAGAGTTTAATTTCCTTTAAAATACTGTGTTCCTGCTCAATTTCATCAATGGATATTCGCTCAAATTCCTCTGCTTTCACTTCACTAAATTGCAATCGCTTTTGCTGCTTGAGGTAGTCCATACAGTGGTTGTAAGTGATGGATTTCACCCAAAAAGAAAAATCGGACTTTCCTTTGAATTTGCTGAGATTTGCAAAGACTTTAATCATCACATCTTGCGACAAATCCTTGGCAACTTCACGGTCTTGTACAATACTGACACATTTACGAAGTACCTTAGAGCATGTTTGGAGTACTATTTTCCTATAAACCAATATTTTACGAACCTGACTTTGAAAATAATCGCTCGTTTATCTCGATAAAGTCCCCATTATTTTCTTCGCCAGAACCGTAAACTACTGACTTACAGTTCAATCCTGCTCCAAACAAGCTCTTATTGGCATAGCGATCATAGAGCAGTTCGGTCAGTGCTTGCTC
>JBCDKV010000628.1:0-3450 GCA_038746215.1 Bacteroidota bacterium
GTCCATAAAAAACCTTTGGGCATACTTGTTGCGCGATCTCAAACGCTTTACTAAGTCTTAAAAGTTTAGTAAAACTATCACTGCCACAAAATAGAGTATTTTACCCGTTATCCGCATTTAATACGCTTATGATCAACGTATTGCAGTTCAACGAATAAACAATTTAAACAGATAAACAGGTATATTCATTTGCACAGATTTATCCCGTTTGCAGTATAACTTAGCTACACCGCCTTCATCGACAAAGTAATTCTACCACGTTTTAAATCAATGTCCATGACTTTGACCTGCACGGCTTGATTCAATTTGAGGACTTCGGCTGGACTTTTGATGAAGGTATTCGAGATTTGAGAAATATGTACCAAGCCATTCTCTTTGATGCCAATATCGACAAAAGCACCAAAATTGGTGATGTTCGTGACAATACCTGGCAACACCATCCCAATCTGTAAATCTCCGATGCTACGAATATCCTGCGCGAATTCAAAAGACTTTGCTTTTCCACGAGGGTCTAGCCCAGGTTTTGATAGTTCTTTCATAATGTCATTCAGGGTCGGTAAGCCTACGGTATCACTTACGTATTTTTGTAGCTGCACTTGATCGCGCACTGGTTTTTGGTCAATCAAATCTTCTACTTTTACGCCCAAATCGCTTGCCATTTTTTTCACCAAAGCATAGCGTTCGGGATGAACAGCGGTATTATCTAAGGCATTTTTACCCGCTCGAATCCGTAGAAAACCCGCCGATTGCTCGAATGCCTTTGCGCCCATGCGTGGCACTTTGCTGAGGGCGGCTCTCGTTTTGAAATCCCCATGTTCGGCGCGATAATCAACGATATTTTGTGCCAAGGTTGGGCCGAGACCAGAAACGTAGGTTAGCAAATTTTTACTCGCCGTATTCAAATTGATGCCGACCGCGTTCACACAACTTTCTACCACCTGATCTAGTCGCTCTTTCAGTTGTCCTTGATGCACATCGTGTTGGTATTGCCCCACCCCAATCGACTTGGGATCAATTTTCACCAATTCTGCCAATGGATCCATCAAACGCCGACCGATAGACACCGCACCTCGCACTGTCACGTCTTCATTTGGAAACTCTTCGCGCGCCACTTCGGAAGCCGAATAGATGGATGCGCCCGCTTCGTTTACCATGAAGCATTCCACAGGTCGTGCAAAACGAATCTGCTGACAAAGTGCCAATGTCTCGCGTCCTGCCGTGCCATTCCCAACCGCAATGGCTTCAATCTGGAATCGCTCTACCAACTGCTGGATGACCTTAGTGGCTTCCAACTTCCGATTTTGTGGTGGATGCGGATAAATCGTTGTATTTTTGAGTAATCCGCCATTACTATCCAAACAGACTAATTTGCAGCCCGTCCGATAACCAGGGTCTAAACCCATGACTGCTCTCTGCCCGAGTGGTGGACTCAGTAACAATTGACGTAGATTATCAGCAAAGACCTGTATGGCTTCTGCGTCTGCCTTTTCCTTGGCTAGCTTCCGAAACTCGGTTTCAATGGAAGGTGAGAGTAGGCGTTTGTAGGCATCTTTCGCCGCTAGCGCAACCTGATCGCTGGATGCACCGTAGCCCTTGACAAATAGATACTCCAATTGTTGGATGCTCTGCTCTTCTTCTGGTGCGACCGATACCCGCAATAAACCTTCCGATTCCCCACGCAGTAATGCCAAGAGTCGATGAGAAGGAATGCGTTTGAGGGTTTCTTCAAAGTCAAAGTAATCCTTATAAATCGCAGCGGCTTCTTCTTTTCCTCTCGCCACTTTCGAGCGAATGGTCGCATATTTTCTAAATCGCTGGCGTATTTTATTTCTAGCCTGCTCGTCTTCATTGATCTGCTCCGCGATAATATCTCGTGCGCCTTGCAGGGCAGCTTCTACATTTTCCACCTCATCACTCAGGTATTTTGCTGCCAAAGCCTCTACATTTGAGCTGCGCTGTTCCATCAAGCTATTCGCCAAAGGTTCGAGTCCTTTCGCTCTGGCCACCGAAGCCCTCGTTTTTCGCTTTCTTTTATAGGGTAAATACAAATCTTCTAACTCCACCAAATCCCAGCTGTTTGCTATTCGCTCGCGTAGTGATTCTGTTAGTTTCCCTTGCTCCTCAATGGAATTTAAGATGCTTTCGCGCCTTTTATCAATCTGCTGCAAACGTTTTTGCGCCTGCTGAATATTGGCGATAGCGACTTCATCTAAAGAACCCGTTTGCTCTTTTCGGTAGCGTGCAATAAAAGGTACGGTCGCACCTTCGTTCAGTAGCGATAGGGTTTGTTCGACTTGTTTACTTTTGAGTTGGAGTTCTTTTACAATTTGTTGGATATGTATGCGATTCATAACGATAGATTGTTGGTCTATTTTTTAAGACAGCAAATGTAGCAGCTTTAATCATGCTAGACAAGCTTGATCGTTAGATGTTGAAAGTGAACAACGTAACTTATCAAAAACCATATTTGAAGCTACGTTCTACTTATTATGATTATTTGATGGTGTTTTAGTTTTTTGTAAGTTTGTGGAAATTTGTGTTTCTGTTCACAAAAACCTTTTGGGCATACTTGTTGCACTATCTTATGAGCTTTACTGAAACTGATTTAGAGCTGTTTCAAAACTTTGCACGGGTCTAAGAGCATGTTTGAAGCACTATTTTCCTATAGACCAACATTTTATGAACCTGACTGTATGAAAAATGAACCCCGTATCCAGATATGCAGTTAATTTTTCACCTTGTCAGAACCACAAACTGCTGATTTCTAGTTCAATCCTGCTCCAAACAAGCTCTAATTCCTAACAAAAAGATATGGACTATTCTTACGCTGAAAAAAAGCTAAAAGCAAAACTACCGACGCAAGTCATTTGGACGGGTGTTATCATCGTAATACTTGGATTTAGTGCTTTATTTATCATCGCTTATTTGCTGAAATATAGCGATAAAGTAGTAGGTACAATCACAGTCGCTACAGCACAACTTCCGCTGGATCAAGTTGCCCAGACGGATGGTACTTTAGTGCTGCTCACAGCCGATCAAGCTATCGTTGAACAAGACCAGCGGATTGCCTACATTAAGAGTGCTGCTACTTATGAAGATATGCTAAAAGTAGCGGAACACTTGACGAATGAGGCAGCTCCCATCGAACAAGCTAGGTCGATACTCCGCCGCAAGGATTGGGCAATTGGTGATCTGAACCAACAGCTTACCCAACTAGAAGCAGCCGTAGATCAATACGACAATTTCAGGAAGTCTAATCAGCAAATGGCATTGATCGCAAAGAAAAAGCGCAATATCCGTCTGTACAAAGAGCGACTACAGTTGCTAACGGACAAATCAGCTTTGTCCGCTCAGGATATTCAGCTAGCAGAGAAGCAAAGCGAAAGTAAGCAATCTTTAGCCGAGCAGGAGATTATCGCGGAAGCAGAATTCGAGCGAGCCATCCAAGAA
>JBCDKV010000629.1:0-3436 GCA_038746215.1 Bacteroidota bacterium
AGTCGTTATTCGCATCAATAGCAAAAGGCTAAAGTCTAGATTAAGTTTTGCTGTAAAAAATTTTCGGCATGTCTATCCGTTTACTTAACATTTTCTTTTTCACACTTCCCGATAAGCAGTAATATACCGCTGCGCAATCGTAGCAGCCGCATAATCTTCATAGATTTGTGTTGGAGCTTTTGCTCGAATCTCACTGGAACGATTAGGATTTCGCTGAATGTCTTGTAAATAAGATACAATTTCTTCCACATCCAAATGACAAATCCAACCCAACTGCTCTGCCTGCACATAATCCGCTAATCCAACGCGATCTGAGAGCAGCACGGGCGTTCCGACTGCTAGCGATTCTATGACTACCATAGCAAAATTTTCGTTGTGGGAAGTGAGCGCAAAAAGATCAGCATTAGCCAAAAATTCGTATTTCGCTGCTCCATTCAACCAACCAACCCAGTCCAGATGATCTGCTATTTTCAAGTCTGCTGCTAAGTCTTTTAAGCTTTGCACATAAGCTACGTCCCCATCACCAGCAATACGCAGGCGAAAATCAAAATCAACTTCGGATAGTGCTTCGAAGAGTAACTCTAATCCTTTTTTATGATGAATTCTAGAAAGAAAAACAATCTTGAAGGGCTGATTGGTACGATCTTTTTTGCTTCGGTAGTTCTTCCGTTCGGGCAGTTCCACGATATTGGGAACATTGATAGATCGCCAATTTGGAATCATTTCCCAGCCTTCTTCTACTTCTTGTTCCGAAGTCGCGTGCAGTACACTTTTTTTCAACAAAAATCGCCCGAACAGTCTATGAAAAATTCCTTTTGCGCCACCACTTTCGTTACCTAGGGAATAGGAACTCAGCATACCGTGCGGAGAAAAGAAAGGACGCACACCACGCAACCAACAAATCAGCATCGCAGGGATAGTCACCAAATTCCACCAAGAATGCAGGTGAACCGCATCGTAGTCCCTCACCTTTTTCCATACTTCAGCCAGTAGTATAGGGGACAGATGCGTATGATCTTTGGTCATTCTTGGAAAGTATTCTACTCGCACCCCGTCCACCATTTTATCAGCAATTGGAAGCTCGGATGTACCATTTGCAGTGGTTGTAAAGACTTGAATATCATGCCCTGAAGCCGATTGACTCTCGCATAAGATGGAGATGGCAGTGATTGTACCACCATAAATATAAGCAGGTTTGTAAGAGGGGACAATGTGTAGAATTTTCATCTATCCGTTAAGTTTTCAGGTCACTGAGATTACACAAAAAGGTCAATCAGACAATTGCAAGGCAAACAATAAAAAAATTTCTGTTTATGATGTTGATATGTTTATTTATTTAACCAATGATTATTTACAGGTGCACGAAGTTTTTGTCGATACCTGAGAAAATTTTAGTAAAGCACTTGAGATCGCGCAACAGGTATGCTCAAAGGATTTTATGGAGGGAAACACAAATTTCAACTTATTTTTCTACAAAAAATAAGTTGAAATTTGTGTTTCCCTCCGAAGAGAATTACTGAGCATACTTGTTGCGCGAATTCCTTGTATTGACTCAGACTGTTTTCAAGTCAAATGTTAACAAACTGAGACTTCGTACAGAAGTAATAATTATTGACCAATGAAAAAGTAAAATCAAGAGAATTTGTGCAATAAACAGATCAACAATTCAACGAATAAACAAAGTCTAGCTTTCTTGTAATTGCCATAATTGCAAGGTAGGGAACTTAATAGATTTCTTAGAAAAATTAGGACTACAAATAAGCCTAAAAATTCTATTTTTGCTCGGATATAGTTTAATCAGATGTTAGGAAATCACTCAACAAGTATGCTCAGAGCTTTGTACACGTCCAAAATACTGTGTAATGGTAACTTATTATTTCACCATTACTATAATAGATTTTTGCACTAAAAAACAAACACAGCGATGGGAAATATACACGATTGGGTAGAATTGGGACTTTTTGTCATTACTTTTATTGGCTTAGTAGTCACGATCTTTAGCCACCGAGAACAACTAAAATCCTTGAATCAGCAATTGAAGCTGAATTTTTTCGCAGACTACACCAGACGCTATCAAGAAATCATGCTCCACCTACCGATGAATATCTACGAGGACACTTTCAGTTTTGAGACAATGGAGGCAGCAGATAGAGAAAATTGCTTGAAATACATACGTGCCTACTTCAATCTTTGCAGCGAAGAATATGACCTTTGGCGATCTGGAAACATCGAACAGAGAATTTGGGAACGATGGGAGGAAGGTATTCGCGCTACGATTGCAACTAAAGCCTTTTATTCTGCTTGGCACATCGCGCACCTCAGCACCTACTATTACCCAGAATTTGTCGACTTGATAGAAAATATGATCAAAGAAAGAGACCAATCACTTTAACGCTGCTTCTTCTATCGCCACCATCAATGCCGCTAATTTGTTCTGCACCTCCTGCACTTCTGCATCTTCGTCGCTCTTGAAGACGATGCCACCACCTGCTTGAAAATAAAGCGTATTATCCTTAGCTAGAAACGAGCGAATGAGAATGGCTTGATTCATATCTCCGTTCAATTTGATGTAACCAATGGCACCACCGTAATAAGCTCGATTTTGATTTTCGTATTCATTGATGAGTTGAATTGCCTTGTATTTGGGTGCGCCAGAAAGTGTTCCAGCGGGAAAAGTATCCCCAAAAATTTGGATGGGATTGGCATTTTCTGGTAAATGTCCTCGCACAGTGGAGACAATATGAATGACGTGACTGTAGTATTCTAATTCCTTCAACTTCTCAATTTCCACCCGCTCCGAATGGCGACCTAAATCGTTGCGTGCCAAGTCTACCAGCATGATGTGCTCTGCGGTTTCCTTTGGGTCTTTCAGCAAGAGCGCACCTAGTTCTTGATCTTTTTCCCAATTGCCCGTTCGACGATAAGTACCTGCGATGGGATTCACTTTTGCCACTCTGTCTTTGATGACCATCTGCGCTTCGGGCGAAGAACCAAAAATTTTGAAATTGCCGTAGTCGAAATAGAATAAATAGGGCGAAGGATTGATGCGACGCAAGGCACGATAGACATTAAATTCATCACCTTCATAGGACTGCTGAAATTGTCTGGATAGCACGATTTGGAATACATCACCAATTTTACAGTGATGCTTGCCCTTACGAATCATTTCCTTGTGCTGCTCGTCCGTTAGATTACTGGTCTTCTCCCCTACTTTTTTGAACTGATAAGTTGCAAAAGTTTGCTTGCGTACTAAAGTTTCAATCTGTTCAAAATCGGCTGTTTCTCCTGCTTGCAGATTTTGCAATACATAGACAATTTGGCGCGGATGATCGGTCACAATGACATAGCGATAGAGCGAATAGTGGATATCAGGAATGTCCATTTTTCGCTTTTCATCAGGAAATTCCAGCGTATCGAAATACTGCACACTATCAAA
>JBCDKV010000630.1:0-3425 GCA_038746215.1 Bacteroidota bacterium
GTACACGTCCTATTGGCAAACTTCGTTATTCGGTATTCCTTGTTCAAGATTCGTTATTACGCTTTTTTAGTAAAAGTACGATTAATCAGGTCAAATTTATGACAAGTTTATTCACTTGCTTGACATCATTTCTGTCCAAAAGGGCCACCCCAATTGCTAATTTTTATGAAATAAAAATTAGCAATTGGAGCACTAAAGTGCCAACTACTTCTACGACTTGGATAAACATGTCAAATTTATTCGATCAAAAATCGAATGGAAATTATGGTGGCGACTCTGCCGCATTAGAAATGAAATAGATTTATTTTCAATGATTTTTCTCAAAAGCGTATATCTGCCAAATAGTGTCTCAAAAATAGAAAAATACCTTTGAAATGTAGTAGAATAAACGTTTAAACAAGAACTTGCCACTCGCCTCTTCACTTTATGCTACAATATCATGTCCTTGTCAGATTTTACCAATAAACTAACTTTTAGTTTAAACATTGAATGTCTTTTGTTATTTCATTAATATGAAAGAATCAGATCAGCAGTTTATGGAATATGTCTACAATCCAATGGTGCAGGCGGGATTGATGTTTGTAGCAGGATTGGTAGTTACACTCATGGCAATGGCGGTGAAAGCAGCGGGTATCACAGAGGTAGGCGACCGCTTTCCTTGGCTATGCGCAGCCTCTTTTTTATTTATGTTTGCAATTTTTAATAGCCTCTCTTCTCTGGCAGTCAAAGAAAGTAACCAGTACTGGGGAAAGGCGATTATGAGCTTCATGGGCTTGGCAGCTAGTTCGGGTCTGCTCGCTTATTTGATTTCTGGGCTAAGTATTTGGGAAGCAGGGTCTTATAGTTGGATATACGTAGTACTTTCCATTGGGTATCTTATATTTTTGGGCATGATGAGCTTCATGAAAGCTGTCGTGCGATTTGCGCAGAAGGAAGAGTGGAATCAGCCGAGAATTAAAGATAGAAAGCGACGTTGAGGAATGCTTAGACGTAAGGTGTTCAGTATCAGGATAAATGACCATACATCAATTTTTTCAGTTATAAATTTGAGTCCATCTATATTGTAGGTAGCCACTTCTTATATGATCTTGGATGTCCTTAAATAGTTTCCAAATACACTTATCTAAACCATCTAAGACCACCTAAGCACATCGAAGAAGTATCGTACAGAAATAAGAAAAAGCTGTATGTCTAGTTTCAAAACTTTTGAGCACCCTATGCTTAGGACTTATCAATCTGAACTATGCCAGAGTAAAATGCTAATAAAAATGAGACTCCTCACATCCCTAGTTATGTTATAGAAACTCCATGTGCGCTCATATATCTTGCACCACAAAAAGTTGCCTACTTATGCTGTTTCGAGAAAGTCATTCACTCGCTTCCCAATTTCTTGAATCGTCAAAAGAATAGCTTCTTTTTTTATGCGGTTGGCAGCTTCCTCATTGCTTAATTCGCTCTCTTTTCGCTTGGATTGATATTCTCTAGTCACAACGGTCGTAAACGGAATCAAGCCAGTTCTGACGTCTAAAATCATAAGTTGGGTAGTCGCAAAAGCTTTGATGTCGGATTTTGCAAACAGCTTGTATTTGGCATATAGATCGCTGTATATGGTGTACACCACAACGATGTCCGATTGTGTTCTGACTGCCGCTTCGCGTATGTTCGTAAAGGTCTTTTTGTCGGAGAGTAGTAGGTCAGGAATTTTTGAAATTCGCTGTACTCTGTCCGATTGCTTAAATTGCGAAGTGAATGAATCTAAATACGCTTGTTGGGATTTCAGATAGGTTTCGTCATTCCAATAATACCTAGTCTGACTTTGAGTGCCTTCTAATTTCACCAAAGCAACTCGTAATTCTTTTGGCAGCGCATAGTCTCCGTCCAGTATTTTCTGTATGTTCTCCTCTGAAATGGTAGCTGTTTCATCCTCGAATAGTGAAGCGGTAATCGGTTCTTGATCGTATTGATTGTATGTCTGATATCTCGGAGCGGTTTGACTAATTGGGCTGCTCGTCGTGCAAGAGGCAACGGCAAGGAGGAGTATCAGGTAAAGTGCATATTTCATAGATCTGTTGCTTATTTTGTAATTAGAGCTTGTTTGGAGCAGGATTGAACTGTAAATCAGTAGTTTACGGTTCTGATGAAGAAAATAATAGCGACTTTATCGAGCTAAACGAGCGATTATTTTCAAAGTCAGGTTCGTAAAATAGTGGTTTACAGGAAGATAATGCTCCAAACATGCTCTTAGGTGTGTGCGAAGTTTTAAGCAATGCTTGTAATAGATATGAGACAACCTCCTGAGATCGCGCAACAAGTATGCTCAGGCTGTTTCCCAGTAAAATGTTAACAGAACTGAGACTTCGTACATCCCTATTTCACAATACTAGATTTGAGCTTTCACTAAGTTTACAAAGCCTCCCATCCCACAAAGACCAGTCCTCAGGCTTTGCAAACTGTCCAGATGTTTTCGGGGAAATTTCCTGTAAGCACTAAAGTTACTCCGTCATCTTCCGCAAAACAATCTGCTCTTCCTGTTTCTCAATCATCAAATCAAACATCATTTTGACCGCTTGATATTCGGCTGCACTGAAGCGGCATTGTTTGATTTGTAGATTCGTATGAATATGGATTTTATCTGCTTTGCTAGAAACCGAATAACGAAACCGACCACCATCGCTAGGTAGTTTTACATTAGTGGACTCTGGCAGTTGCTCGATTTCATAGCCCGCTGGAATGCTAAACTCGAACAAATAAGTTTCCGTGAAAGGATAGGAAAAGTCTATATTTGAATAACGCTTTTTTGCTTTGAACGGACTTTCCTTAAAAGTGGTGTAAATCGTAGGAGAAATGTAAAGCATATCTTCATTGTCCATCACTAAATCATTGATGGAGAAGTCAAATTCTGAGTAAAAGTCTTGGTCTAATGCAGTTTCATTTTTGGTACTAAATGCGGACATCGAAAAATCTTCGGACAGCGCAGCTAATCGTTCTCCCCAAAATTCGCCTGCCACTTCGTCTCTTTGTAAGATATTGCGTTCCGAAATTGCACCGTAACCCGTATATTTTGTTTGCACATGCCCTTTCAAATAGCTGTCATTTAGATCACATTTGACTTGAAAAACATTTCTAGTAGTAGGCACTTTTATATCTATCCAACGAGAGGTCTTACCATCCACTAGCCACGCTTTATAGTTCAAAGCATCCAGCGCGGGATAGCCCATTGGGCGCAGCGGATCGCCTACATCCAAGAGCATGGGTTTACCATCTATATTGGCTTGAACTAGGACATAATCGAACTGATCTAGTATCGCATATTCTGGTAAGAGCTTACCGTGCGATCTGGTACTGGTCAACAGTGGAAACGCTTCGATATCCAATGCGCGCAAGACCGCTAGCAGCATTAGATTTTTTTCCTGCTTGCTGGCTAA
>JBCDKV010000631.1:0-3422 GCA_038746215.1 Bacteroidota bacterium
ACCTACAAATAGTTTATCTTTGAAATTGAAAATGGATTCTATGCGATTACCAATGGGCTGTTTATCGATTTGAGTTGGATTTTCCGCCTCTGATACATCAAAAGTGATCAAACTTTGCTCATCCACCACGTACATAAAATCACCCACGATGATAAATCGAGCGTAAGAACCGCCAACGCCCGCATTTGCATTAGGCGATGCAAAACTACCCGCATCACTCTCACAGCCCACCAATAGGGATAGCGTGATGAAAAGGGATAAGATTAGTATTTTTCTCATAATTATTATTTTCGTGTGCTGTTTTAAAAGGCCTTTTCATTAGGATTTAAGGGTGTACGAAGTCTCATTTTTCTTAACATTCTATTGAAAATAGCCTGAGTCAATGTAAGAAATTCGCGCAACAAGTATGCTCAGTAAGTTCCGTCCATAAAAATCCTTTAAGCATACTTGTTGCGCGATCTCAGAAGCTTTACTAAGACTTGTTCCGAGTGTTACTCAAAACTTCATACACGCCTAATTATTATAGGGAAAATGCTGTCTAAAAATACGAAGTTATTTAATTTACAGTGTGCTTAGTATTTCAATTTGTACTTTGTCTAGTAGTTTAAGCTCCGATTCCTTTCTCACCTCAAGCACCTAGGATTCAATAGTTCTGCTGTTTCCCAACCGACTACAAAGCCCTTTTCTTCTTCCACACATTCAAAATAGCCCGAATAGCCTTCTGGAAAGGATTTGGCATCGCGGGTGTAAAGGTCTTTGACTCGATTGACTTCCTTCACATTGTTCAAATCGCTGATGTCTATGGCGACTAAATCGGTATAATTATCAGCGTAGAGAATATCACCATTCACCGCGACATCTTCGCAGCCAAAAATCTGGATAAAAGCAACTGGAGTAGGATTAGTCGGATCACTGTTGTCAATGACATGCACACCTTTGAAGCGTTCGTTGACAAAAATATAGGGCGATTTGTAATAAATCTTACCCAAATTTTCGATGGGCTGGGGCGGTAGGCTTTTAATTTCATCCCAGACCTCGAAATTGGCATAGATTGGGCGAACACCCTCTTGTACGCCTACATCCGCGACCTCGTCAATATCAACCAGTTCACAAGCCGAAGTCGCGAATAATATTCCCACGAATAGCAGTACTAATTTTGTCATGGTAATCAGCCTTTTCAATTTTTAATGGCGTCTAGTTACATTCAATATACGTAGGATAATATTCGTTTGCTGCTTGCAACATAGTAAAAGCAATAATTTTAACTTATGGATACGCTACTGGACTACACTACTGGACAAAATGCAAAATGAAACACTAAGCGCACTTAGAGACACTAAGAAAATCAGCTCGTGTAGCTAGATAATCATTTTTAAGATCGTCGGCAAAAAAAGTAGCATGAACAGTATTCGTAGCTCAATAAAATCAGCAACTTAATGAGGTCGCTGCGGATTATTGTAGCTGTGGATTTGAAGGAGTAGATATTGGTTACATCGTTTTTCTAATACCAGTTCATTACTTGATATACTATTTTTTTCGCCCTTGCAATTCAAAATGTCCAGTAGTCTATTCGTAAGTCTGACCGTTCGCTTTTGACCTCTAGCCCAGTTTTCTTAGTGCCTTAGTGGTTTACTCTTTCCTGATGCACAGTAGTCTACAACCTCAATCACTTATTGGGTATCGGTGCAGGGCCTTCGGGCAAAATTGGCTCGTATTTGGTGTCTCCTCTTCTTGTTTTGAATTCTGCTTGCACATCCGCTAATAATTGTGGTTGTTCAAATAAATCAACAGCAGTCATCGCGAGGGCTTTGGAAGCATAAACCAAGCCTTTGTGACCAATCGACATGCCACCACAGGCTACCACTGCCCAAGAATGCCAAGGCGTACCAACGGGAGCAGTTGTCACGGAAAGGCTGATTTGAGGGACTTGCCAACTAACATCGCCAACATCTGAAGAACCGCCATTGGGATATTCACGGGTGCGCTCTAGCGGCGAAATACTGGCATCTATGCCCGTCAGTGATTTTCCAGTGGCGGCTTGTATGCCTTTTGCGAAAGTGAGTTCTTCTTCGGTATAATTCATTGTACCCAATAGCTCTAAGTTTTTTTGCAAAGCGGCTGCCCCTGTTCTGTTTACAACCAATTCATGCAGACCCGATACCAATGTAATTTTGTAATCCACATTAGCCATGATAGCTGCACCTCTAGCAATTTCCTTGGCTCTTTCGTACACCAAATCCATTTCTACTCGCTTGGCATCACGCACCCTCGTCCAAACCCTCGCATAGTCTGGCACAACGTTGACGACGTCTCCACCGTGTTGTATTTGATAATGAATGCGTACGGTAGGTTTGACGTGTTCGCGCAAATAATTGAGTCCCATCGTGAAAAATTCTAAGCCATCGAGTGCGCTGCGTCCATTCCAAGGATCCATAGCAGCGTGAGCGGCTTGTCCTTCAAATTCGACAATGAAATCGACGAGCGCCTGCGAGCTTTGCACATTTGCTCTAGTTTGTGCGCCTGGATGCCAATCCAAGCAAACATCTAGATCATCAAAAAGCCCTGCTCTACCCATGTACAGTTTGCCAAAGTATTTTTCTTCGGCAGGCGTACCATAAAAACGAATCGTCCCTTCGATTTCATTGGCTTCCATCCATTCTTTCACTGCAATTGCCGCTCCTAGACTACCTGCACCGAATAGATTGTGTCCACAACCGTGTCCTGCCTGCCCCATTTTTAGTGGTGCTTTTTTGGCTACGATTTGCTGCGAAAGTCCTGGCAATGCATCGAATTCGCCTAGTATGCCAATGATGGGTTTTCCACTGCCATAGCTAGCGATGAAAGCAGTCGGAATGTCCGCCACGGCTCGTTCTACGCTAAAACCCTGCTGCTCTGCGTAAGCAGCCAATAGCTCTGCTGACTCTGTTTCTTCAAATGCCGTTTCTGCCAAAGCCCAAATTTGATCGCTGAGATCAATCAAATCTGTTTTATGTTTTTCTACGGAATTGATAATCGCCTGTTTGGAAGCAGGCATTCGCTGTGCGTTTGTAGAAAGACTGAAGGCAAATAGGAAAAGTAAAAATAGTATATTTCTCATGGTTGAATATCTTTATGCTTTTTACTGATTCATGTTTAGTCGTGTACGAAGTTTGTAGTAATGTTCCAAAGAGACTTATTGAGCATACTTGTTGTTCGATTTTCTAGCATTGACTCGAATTATATATGTTGGGAACAACGAGACTTCATACACCCCTAATTAATATGCGAATAACGACTGTACAAATCTCATTTTTCTTGACATTTGACTCAGATATGGTTCAGGTCAATATCCGCATATTGAGCAACAAGTATGCCCCGTATTTCTCTTCGGACGGAAACACAAATTTCAACTTATTTTTCTCTAAAAAATAAGTTGAAATTTG
>JBCDKV010000632.1:0-3416 GCA_038746215.1 Bacteroidota bacterium
AGGGTAAGTTTTCGCTGAGGAGGAGGTCGACACCTCCTCAGCGAATCAAGGTTTTTTAAGGACAAAGAAGCGATTCTCGCTTCTTTGTCCTTAAAAAACCTTGGTCAAATTTGGCAGGCTCGATGCCGCCAAATTTGAAAGCACACGTGGTAGTTTGTACTTAGAAATACCTATAGAGGAAATCGCACTTTTTTATCCCAAATGGAGTATATCTTAGTAGGTAACTAAATAACAATAGCAACTATGCATCCACTACGAATTACCCTTGTGCAAGCAAAATTATACTGGGAAGACACTTTGAGCAATCTCAATGCTTTCACCGAACAACTAGAACCATTAGCAGGACAGACTGACCTTGTTTTACTGCCCGAAATGTTCACCACGGGTTTCAGTATGAATGCAACAGCACTGGCAGAAACCATGGACGGATTGACGATGCAGTGGCTAAGTGAACAAGCAGAAAAGTTGGAGGCAATCGTGACGGGCAGTGTCATCATCAAATCCAATGAACGATACTACAACCGACTCATCTGGATGCGCCCCGATGGTACTTACGATTATTACGACAAAAAACATCTCTTCACGATGGCAGAAGAACATTTGACTTATACGGCTGGTCAGGCAAAAAAAATCATCGACTACAAAGGCTGGAAAATCTGTCCCATGATTTGCTACGATTTGCGTTTCCCCGTTTGGGCGAGAAATGCAGAAGACTACGACTTACTTTTCTACGTCGCGAACTGGCCTGTGAAAAGGAGTTTTCATTGGAAAAGTCTATTGCTTGCGAGAGCCATTGAAAATCAAGCTTTTGTGGTCGGTGTAAATCGCGTTGGTTTGGACGGAAAAGGTTTTTACTACACGGGCGATTCTTGTATCGTCAGTCCGATTGGTGAGTATCTTTTTCAAGCGGCAGATCGGGTGGTGCTACATACGCAAAGTATTGATCGGGCAGATGTGATAGCGGCTCGTGAGAAGTTGCCGTTTTTGGGTGATCGAGATGTTTTTGTTATTGATAAGGTGAATTAGATCATCCAACCTTCAAAAGTGGATAAAAATAGAAAATAGAGAATTTCGTTTCCAAAATTTGCAGAAAGTCTTTTTTTAAAGGCGAAAAGACTTTCTGCTTAGGGGAATCTTAAAAACGTGTCCACTTTTGAGATTCAAGCAAATAATATGCCATGCGAATAACGGGTAAAATACTCCATTTTGTGGCAGTAACAGTTTTACCAAACTTTTGAGGCTTAGTAAAGCGTTTGAGATTGCGCACCAAGTATGCACAAAGGTTTTTTATGGACGGAAACACAAATTTCAAGAAAAATGAGAGCTGTACAGTCGTTATTCGCATATGCAATACTTCGCTTCAAGACTTGAAAATATTTCAGCTTTACGATGAAAGATGTTCAGCACTTTTACTTGCAAGAACGCAATAAGAAACGCTAATTTTGAGCCAAAAATAGCACATGATAGACGCGAAACATCTACAATTGGTCTTGGCAGTGGAAACTTTTGGTTCTTTGAGTAAAGCAGCACAATCGCTGAACGTGACGCCTTCTGCTTTGAGTCATCAATTGAAAAATTTAGAATCG
The DNA here is from genome assembly GCA_038746215.1 of Bacteroidota bacterium. Classification (GTDB taxonomy): domain Bacteria; phylum Bacteroidota; class Bacteroidia; order Chitinophagales; family Saprospiraceae; genus JAAUTG01. The sequence continues at coordinate 1,587 of JBCDKV010000632.1, forward strand.
AATCTAGGACTATCCATTTTTCATCGGATTGACAATCAATTGTATTTTACGGAAGCAGGTAAGGAATTTAAAGATCGAGCAAAGATTATTTTAGAAGAGTGGCAAGATTTGGCGAATCGGATGGATGCCATCAAAAGCGATCAGCAGGCGCGGTATATTCATGGTTATAGTGATAGAGAAGCGCGTCGATTGGTCGATCAGGCTACTTCTGTCGCAGATTTTTTGCACCATGATTCTATTTGGGAAGCAGGTAGTCGCATATTAGAAATTGGCTGTGGTGTAGGTGCGCAGACTCAAATTATCGCACCTCAAAATCCCGACTGCGAGTTTGTATCTATTGATATTTCTAGTGCTTCTTTAAAACTAGCGCAAGAAGGCATCAATCAGCTCCGTATACAAAATGTGACGCTACTAGAACGCGATGCTTTTACCATTGACCCAAGAATAGATGGTACTTTTGACCATGTCTTCATCTGTTTTCTACTAGAACATGTTCATCAACCCAAAGCACTTTTGCGACAAGCCAAAAAGATGCTGAAAAATGGTGGCACGATCACCGTCATTGAGGGCGATCATGGTTCTACTTTCTTTCATCCCGATCACGATGCCGCCCGCCAATTGGTACAAGCACAAGTCGATCTGCAGCAACAAAAAGGCGGCAACGCCAATATTGGCAGAATGCTTTTCCCATTATTAGCCGCTACGGATTATCAAAATATTCAAGTGAGTCCACGCCAAATCTATGTGGATGCGTCTATGCCTCATTTGGTCGATGGCTTCATCAAAAATACGTTTACAGCCATGATTCAAGGGATGTCGGAGGAGTTGCTGCAAGCTAAATTAGTTGATCCGATCACGCTGCAAGCGGGCATCAAAGGACTGTTGCGGACAGCAGAAAGCGATGGTGTTTTTAGCTATACTTTTTTCAAGGGGAAAGGGAGTACTACCTAGATTCTATGATAATTTACCAACCTTATATTTTATGAGTATTTTTTTGCCCGCAGGTAGGTCTTTAAATGCTCAATGAATTTACTAAAGCACTAATATGCGCCCAATTACACTGCTGGGGCGTTCAATCGGTCTACTAAGTGACCATGTTTACCCGCCATCCATTGTAAAAGTAGGCTAATCTGATCTTAGCTACTGCTAAAGCCACTTCATCTGTCCATACGCCTATATCCATTCGTTGATTAACGGTTCGCATCATCCGCTCTATTTTGGATGAATTTTAGTTCATTTGATATTTTTTTGTCAGAAACAGAATTTTCGGAATTTTCAGAATGACACGCTATCCAAAATTCTGAACATTCTATTAATTATGCAAATCCTAATCTAGGCACTTTCCTCCTCCTTCGGCTCTTCAAACAAATACGGATGCGTCTCCCTTAGCTTTTGTTCGATGCTCTTGGGAATACCTGTGCAGCCGCGGAGGGTTTTGGTTTGGGCAGGTTATTTTTAATCTATGCCGCTACCTCCATATTCAAGTTCATGAGTTCCTTCCAAGCATCTCGTAATTCCTGTGCGATCTCAGCAGGCGGATTGCCAGAAAGCCCAAAAGCCAACATCTTTTCTGCTTCTCGATGGTGTTCTGTCTCAAAGAGTGGAAGGTTTAATAGTAGACAAGCAGCACTTCTAAAAAACACAGAGCGAGTGGGTTCCATTTCGTAATTTTGTACTAGCAACATGGCTGCTGCTTTTTCATACTCAAAAGCTTCCAAGTACTTTTCTTGTGCTAAAGCATTTTGACCGTCTTTTTTTGCATAAAAAGCTTCATCTGCCAAGTGCATAGCACGTTGATGTAAATCATTTAGCGGACTTTTCATCTTTTTC
>JBCDKV010000633.1:0-3409 GCA_038746215.1 Bacteroidota bacterium
ATGTCTGCGCCAACCACCTATGTGGAAGGCTACGTCAAAAATGCAATTGATAAATTACCCGTTCGACCCGCTACGATTCATATTGCTGGACGCGACCCGATTGAAGTAGATGAGCGCGGTCGATTTTTCATCTGCCACGCTGCCAATAGGACGCGAAAAGTAGAAGCAGAAGCACCGAGTTATCGTCCTTATGAGAACCAATTTAAGATACCCTTTTCCGACAACACAACACTGCACAGAATTGAGTTGATGCTAGAATTTGATATGCCGACTTATAACTCAGTCGACCCAGAAATTAAAGAAGAAACCGAGGAGACAACAGAAGAGACTGAATCAGAAGAGGAGGTAGCAGAACTCAGAAAAATTGCAACGATCAGTTTGTATTACGAGACCAATGAGAAAAGTCTTAACTCCATCAACAAAGGACAATTAGAGCGATTTTTAAAGACCTTTGATCGCAACAAAATTGTGAAAGTTGAAATTATCGGTTTTGCGGACTACGTAGGCTCAGATGCTGATAATATGAAGCTTTCGAGGGGGCGTGCAGAAGCCGTAGCAGAGTTTATACAAAGACGGGATATTGAAGTCAATAAATTTTATATGGAGGCGAAAGGAGAAGTAGAGGATCGAGAGAATATTGAGGAAAATCGGCGAGTGGACATCATTGTGCATACTAAATTAGACTAGAGCTTGTTGGGAGTGGTTAGTTGCCTGTGTTGCGAAAGTAATGTGCTATGTTTATATGAATAGCAAAAGTAGCTGACACTTCGGCTCTCAAATTGCTGATTTTTATTCAGGGGTGTACAAAGTTTTTGGTGATGCCTGAGAAAAATTTCAGTAAAGTGCTTGAGATCGCGCAACAAGTATGCTTAAAGGTTTTTTATGGACGGAAACACAAATTTCAACTTATTTTTTGGAGAAAAATAAGTTGAAATTTGTGTTTCCGTCCGAAGAGAATTACTGAACATACTTGTTGCGCGAATTCCTTGCATTGACTCAGGCTATTTTCCGTTAACAAAACTGAGACTTCATACAGCCCTAATCTTTATTTCATAAAAATCAGCAATCTGTGTGGTTCTCTTGGACAGAAATAATATTGTTTTCAAAAGATACTCAAGCGAATGAATAAACATGTTTAGATTTTGCTATATTTATTTCCAATTTTATTTACTCGCCAAAAATAGATAACATGGCACTGAGCAAATTTACAACCGTCACTAGTTCCGCTGTACCACTACCGATTGAAAATGTAGACACCGATCAGATTATTCCCGCACGTTTTTTAAAAGCAACGACGAGGGAAGGCTTTGGAGAAAACCTCTTTCGCGATTGGCGATACAATACACACAATGAACCCATTGAAGATTTTGTATTGAATAATCCGATTTATGAAGGTAGCATATTGGTAGCGGGTAAAAATTTTGGCTGTGGATCGAGTCGAGAACACGCAGCTTGGGCAGTACACGATTACGGTTTCAAAGTGGTAGTCTCCAGTTTTTTTGCAGATATTTTCAAGAATAATGCCCTGAACAATGGTGTACTGCCGATCACCGTCTCCGATGAGTTTTTAGCCCATATCTTTGCTGCCATAGAAGCAGACCCAAAAACAACATTTACCGCCAATTTAGCGGATCAAACCCTTACCATCAACGCGACTGGCGAACAGCATCATTTTGACATCAACAGTTACAAAAAAGAATGCTTGACGAATGGCTACGATGATATTGATTATTTGCTGAGCATGAAACAAAAGATTGAAGCCTTCGAAGCAACTCGCTGACCTCAAAGATTTTATATTTTGATTTTGATTTATATTTTCATTTTTATTTATTCTTTCATTTTCATTCAAATTTTCATTTAATCATCCCCATCGCTTCCTCACCCAACCTATGCCTTCAATCATTAAAAAGCATCGACTAGAATGGTCTTATTTACTGGTATTACTGATACTATGCGTTCTATCGACCAGCACTTTACCGCTGATGAAAGACGAGGGTATCCGAATGCTTGCTACGCTAGAAATGTATCATTACCAAGACTGGTTCGCGCCTACGCTTTACGGGGAACTGTACTTCAATAAATTACCATTTTTTAATTGGATATTATTGCTGGGCAGTGCGTTAGGTGGCATGAATATTGTTAGCTTTCGGATTATTTCGAGCATGCTTTTTTTTCTCTTTGGATGGGTCGTCTATCGCATGGCAAGGATGCGTCTGGATGCACCTTACGCTTTGCTAGCAGGTATATTGTGTCTTTCTATGGCGCGCATCCAATTTTGGTCGATTTCGCAGTGTATCGTCGATTCGCTCTACGCTACTTTGACTTTCGTGCAAATCTTTAGCCTTCTCCATTTTCTGGATAAAGGAGAAACTAAGCAAGCATTTTGGTGGAGTTATTTGGCGATGGCACTGGGTTTCTTGACTAAAGGACTGCCTTCTGTTGTTTTTCAGATCGTCACTTTAGTCATTTGTCTCCTCTTTTTTCCTAGAAAACGCCTACTAAATCCCCAGCATCTTCTAGCAATTTTGGGAAGTACCGCAGTCGTTGGACTTTACTTTCTAATCTACGCAACACAGCATCCTGAGGCGGTACAAGACTTATTCTACACGCAATTTGCACAGGTTGATGAAAAAGTGACTAAAACTGGTGGATGGAACTACCTCCTTAATTTCGTAGAGAATGTTGGACAGCTTTTCGTGGACGGATTGCCAGGACTATTACTGCTACTTACATTTATACGAAAGGGAAAAATTCGCGCCTTTTTGAAAAGTCCTTTTCTGCTGGCTGCCACCCTCATTTTTTTACTAATCGCTGCGCTATTTTTGCAATCTTTCCACTTCCGCACGCGCTACATTTATGGTATCTATCCGCTACTAATGATCGCTCTATTGATACTGAGTAAAGATTGGTTGAAACCGATTCACTATCGTCCGTTCTTGGGCTTATTACTCATTGGCAAATTTGTTTATGTGTTCGTCATTATGCCCAACCAAGCGGTACAGGCACAAAAATCCGTCAATCCTGCTGCGATTGCACAATCTATTCACGAAACGGCTACTGATAAAAAAGTGGCGTTCTTATACGAACTGCCACCTCGGGAAAAAGGACTCTTCTATTTTACTAAGACAGCTACTCAACTCGCATTAAACTACGACCGATACTTGGTGGCAAAACAGAATATCTCAGACGACTATGTGTATTTGGTGGAGCAAGAAACTTGGGAAACTATGGAAACGGAACAAATGAGGCTGAAGGTCGTGCAGACTTACACTTTCGATCATGGTTTTGTGCTACATTTGTTGGAATAATGCGAGTAACGGGTAAAATATTCCATTTTGTGGTAGGGACAGCTTTGCTAGACTTTTGAGACTTAGTAAAGTGTTTGAGATCGCGCAACAAGTATGCTCAA
>JBCDKV010000634.1:0-3397 GCA_038746215.1 Bacteroidota bacterium
GAGAATCGGTTTGGCGGCTACGAATATTGGTTCAAAAATTACGTACACCAATAATATTAGGAGGGATTTCTTACCTGCTAATCTAGGATTGGGTGCGGCTTATGAACTGGAATTGGATGAGTACAATACGCTTACTTTCGCAGCAGATGTCAATAAAGCAATGGTGCCGACACCTTGTTTGGATAATCCAGAAATACCTGGTAATGAGTGTGATATGGATGGTGATGGTTTTTCGGATTTTAAAGATGCTGCACCGATTACTGCCCTATTCAATTCTTTTGGGGATGCTCCAAGTGGTGGTGCAGAGGAATTTAGAGAATTGATGTACTCCATCGGAGCAGAATATTGGTACGATCAGCAGTTTGCGGTACGTGCGGGTTATTACTCTGAGCATCAATCCAAGGGCGCGCGCCAGTACTTGACCGTAGGTTTGGGCTTGCGCTATAACATTTTTGGTCTGAACTTTTCTTATCTTGTCCCGACTACTAACCAAAACAATCCGCTAGATAATACTTTACGCTTTTCCATGCTCTTCAACTTCGGAGACAGTGTAGGAGAAGATCTTTAATAGCTGTTAGCTATTGGCTATTAGCGATTGATGTGAATAACTGATAATTGGTGTTTCCGTCCGAAGAGAACTATTGAGCATACTTGTTGCTCAATCTGCTGACATCGACCTGTACTATATCTGAGTCAAATGTCAGGAAAAATGAGATATTTACAGTCGTTATTCGCATTATTTGCTAATAGCTAATGGCTAATAGCCAACAGCTAAAAAATGTCCGTCCAAGTCGAGCAACTTACCAAAGTATACGGCGAACAAAAAGCCGTGAATGCGCTGAGCTTCGAAGCAAAAAAAGGAGAAATCGTAGGTTTTCTAGGTCCAAATGGAGCAGGAAAAACCACTACGATGAAAATACTGACGAGCTATATTCCTAAAAGCAGTGGCAAGGCGAAAGTCTGTGGTTTTGATGTAGAGGAGCAGTCAGAAGAAAGCCGTAGTAGGATTGGTTATCTGCCAGAGCACAATCCTTTGTACAAGGATATGTACGTCAAAGAATATTTGATGTTCGTAGCACGTCTGCACAAAGAGGTCAGTAACAAAAAGCAGCGAGTACTCGACATGATCGAACGTACGGGTTTAGAGCGTGAGCAGCACAAAAAAATAGGTATGCTGTCCAAAGGCTACCGTCAGCGCGTAGGACTTGCCCAAGCCATGCTACATGATCCAGAAGTCCTTATCCTAGACGAACCCACCTCTGGTCTCGATCCGAATCAATTGGTTGAAATCCGAAGCCTCATCCAGCAATTGGGAAAGGAGAAAACGGTCATTTTTTCCACCCACATCATGCAGGAAGTGCAAGCTATTTGTGATCGAGTCCTTATCATCAATCGCGGCAAACTCGTCGCCAATGATCCGATTCAAGATTTGCAAAGACGGCTCAGCGGTTCAACTTTAGTTACTGTCGAATTTCAAGAAGAAATAGCCGCATCCTTACTGAAAAAGATAGATCAAGTACGGCAAGTAAAAAGCATTGGCAAACGCAAATGGCAGTTGATTAGTGCAGCGGAGTCGGATATACGCCCAAAAGTTTTTAAGTTTGCGGTCGCTAATCAATTAACCCTGCTGGAATTGCGGCAGGAAACCTTTAGTGTGGAAGATATTTTCCAAGAATTGACGAAGTAAGACTTAGTTCGCTTTTAGCCTTTAGCGGTTAGCTGTTGGCTTAAATCGCAAGTACTTGTAATTCAGTAAGATAAACTTATTCACAGTTCTGCTTTTTTACAAGTGTTGAATAGTACAATGAACTTAGAATAAACATTAGTGGCTAGTAGCTAAATGCCAACTGCCAATAGCTAAAGTCGAGCTTACGGGAACTTGTAAAAAATAAACTACCCACTCTGACTCGTTTCTTTGATCTCAAAAAGCACTTAAAAAATGAGTCATAGCACTGCTACGCCTAATTTTTGAAGCATTTTTTGAAATCAAATTAACTTCCCAATAATGAATATCCTATTTATCACAAATTCCCTTAAGCATTGCTCAGTATATTTTTAAAAGAAGTCAACGCCTTTTTTAGCTCCTTAATCGGCTACATCGTGATCGGGATTTTTCTAGTCATCACGGGTCTGTTCATGTTTGTCTTCTCCGATTATAGCATCTTGAATTACCAATTTGCTACCCTCGACCAGTTGTTCGGTATCGCGCCGATGATTTTTCTATTTCTCATCCCTGCTGTCACCATGCGCTCCTTTGCCGAAGAACAGCAAAGTGGTACCATCGAGCTTTTAGAAACTCGTCCTCTGAGCGATTGGCAGATCACTTTGGGTAAGTACTTTGCCTGTTTGCTACTAGTCATTTTTGCGCTGCTACCAACCTTACTTTATTATTGGACGGTACACGAATTGGGTTCGCCAAAGGGAAATCTAGATTCGGGTGCAATACTGGGTTCTTACATCGGTCTCACTTTTTTGGCTGCTTCTTTTACGGCTGTTGGCATTTTTTCTTCTTCCCTCACCAATAATCAGATTGTTGCCTTCATATTAGCTAGTTTCCTTTGTTTTTTATTTTACTGGGGCTTCCTATTCATCAGTAATCTGCCCATTTTTGTAGGTAAGGTAGACGATATCATTCAAATGATCGGCATTGATTATCATTACGAATCTATTAGTCGTGGGGTCTTAGATAGCCGAGATTTGATCTATTTTCTCTCGCTCATCTCCGTTTTTCTTTTGGCTACGGTGACTGCATTGCAGCGCAGAAAATGGTGAGCTAGTTCTAGCTCATCATCTGTGAACCAAAAAAAACATCTCTACTAAACCAAAACACTTCTGTTGTATAATAGTCATCAAGCTGGCATTACCTTTGGATGCATCAAAACAAAGCGTCTATAAACTTATGCAAAAACATTTTTTGTTCCTCCTCTTGGTATGTTCCTTCCACTTTTTTTATGCACAAACGCCCACTGGCTTCGTCGAAAATCTACGCATCAAACGCAGCCTCAATCAAGGCTGGAAATTCCATCTAGGTGATCCCGCAGCAGACTATTACAAACAAAACACAGCCGATGCCGATTGGGAAACTATCCACGTTCCGCATACGCTAGAATTGACTTCGCTCAATCTCGACGATTCTCCTGATACCAAATTGCAAGAGACTTTTCACCGCAAAGTGGGCTGGTATCGTCGTGATATTCAAGTAGCGGCATCGGAACGCAAAGTTTTTCTTGAATTCGAGGGCGCACATCAAGTCACCACCCTTTGGGTCAACGGAAAAAAAGTTGGAATGCACGACATTGGAGGCTACACACCTTTTCATTTTGACATTACCGATGCGGTAGAGAAAGGCAAAAGTAACCAAATTACTTTGCTGGTAGACAATCGAAAATACGATCAC
>JBCDKV010000635.1:0-3388 GCA_038746215.1 Bacteroidota bacterium
ACCAATGGACAAAGCACAAACAGGCTCAATGGTAAGTAGAAACTTTCGATGTGAAATTGATCCATCCCTTTGTAGTTGGAGACATTGACCAATAACAAATAGCCCAAGAAAAAAGTGAGCATTAGTCCAAGTCGGAGATACTGTTTTTGCCGAATATAAATTGCTAGTGCAACCATCAAACCAATAGGCAAAAGATAGTAATCTGTCCAGCAATAGCTCAGAAAATTGTGATTGGCGGGCAGGTCAAAATAGTTTGGAAACTGACGAGCAAAATTATCCAAACCTTTCATAGCGTTGCTATCGTAATTGCTATTGCCTAGAAATAGTGCTCTAACTAAATATTCGACTACCAATAGACCAATCAAGGCATAAGCCAGTTTCGCTTCGATGTAATTAGTAGATTGGAGTCGGAAGAAAAGAATAAAAAAGACCAGCAAAATCGGTAGCAGTGGATGGAAATAAAACAGCGTATGAAAAAGTAAGAGCAGTGGAATAGCTTTCCAAGAAAAGAAGCGATCCAATCGTTTTTCTTTGCACATCCACGCCATGAATACAATGCTAAGCGCAATGGCTTGCGCAAACTCAATTTGCATCCACCAAAAAGTATAAGACACCATAAAAACATTGGACAAAACCAACAGCAAGGCAAAACGTGGCTGTTTGAGCACCAAATGACAAATCAAAAACAGCACAAAGTAGTACGCCACCACGCCCACGGAATAGATTTGTGCAATCTGCTTGATCGAAAGCTCAAAGTGAACACCTGCTAATGGAATCCACTGCGTTAGGGCTTCTCCAAATCTGCCTGCTTGAATCGCTAATTCACCGTTTCTCACGATATGGAATATACGGAAGGCGACATCCATGTAGGCAGTGCGCTCTTTGTAGAAATAGAAGGCAATAAAAGCTAGTGCCAGATAGGTGATGCTACCTAGTACAAGGATCAATTGTTTTCTAGTGGGTGATAAAATTGATTTATGGTTCACAATTGCGTTTTTTTAGTGTAAAAAGTACGGTTCAACGAAGATAATATTGTTTTGTCTGGTATGACAAAATTCAATTTTAAATGTACTTTTGTCTTTCAAGGGTCTTTATCTAAGAGCTTGTTTGGAGCATTATCTTCCTGTAAACCAGTATTTTCCGAACCTGACTTTGAAAATAATCGCTCGTTTAGCTCGCGATAAAGTCGCTATTATTTTCTTCGCCAGAACCGTAAACTACTGATTTACAGTTCAATCCTGCTCCAAACAAGCTCTAAACAAAAAAATAATATGTCTTCAAACACAGATCACCACTATGATGCTATTGTCATCGGTGCGGGTATGACGGGTGCTTATGCGGCAAAAGAGTTGTGCGACCAAGGTATAAAAACTTTGCTACTAGAACGTGGAAGAAACGTAGAGCATATCAAAGATTATCCGACGACCAATATGCTGCCGTGGGAATTCAAATTCAGAGGACGTGTGCCGCAAGATATCAAAGCTGCGAATCCAGTCATTAGTCGCTGCTATGCTTTTCGAGAAGATGCCATGCATTTTTTTGTGAAAGATACCGATCATCCTTACGAGCAAACCAAACCTTTCGATTGGATTCGGGGCTATCAAGTGGGTGGCAAGTCCATTATGTGGGCAAGACAAGTACAGCGGTGGAGTGATCACGACTTCGAAGGACCCGCTAGAGATGGTTTTGCTGTGGATTGGCCAATTCGCTACCGAGATTTAGCTCCTTGGTACACCAAAGTAGAACAATTCGTGGGCGTATCGGGCAACAAAGACGGCTTGGATACCCTGCCAGACGGGGATTTTCTGAAGGCTTTCGACCTTAATTGCGTAGAGCAGTATTTTCAGCAAACCATCAAAGAAAATTACAAAGATCGGCACGTTATTTATGGTCGTTGTGCGCACTTGACGGAAGCAAGAGATATACACAGAAAACAAGGACGAGTACTTTGTCAATCAAGAACCGTTTGCGAACGCGGCTGTCCTTTTGGTGGTTATTTCAATGCCAATTCCACGCTTATTCCTTGGGCAATGCGAACGGGTAATTTGACACTACGTCCGCATTCGGTGGTACATTCTATTGTCTACGATGAAAAAACCAATCAGGCGAGTGGTGTACAAATTGTAGATGCTTTAAGCAAGGAGACAACCACCTATTACGCGAAACTCATTTTCGTTAACGCCGCCACCTTGAACACCAATCTCATACTGCTTAATTCTACCTCCGAACGCTTCCCAGATGGACTCGGCAACGATAACGGACTGCTCGGCAAGTATGTCGCTTTTCACAATTATCGCGCTAGGGTATCCGCACAGCACAACGGACACACCAACTTCCGAACGAAAGGCAGACGCCCGACTAGTGCTTATATTCCAAGATTTAGGAATGTCTATCGGCAGGAGACGAACTTCTTGCGAGGTTATGCAGCTGGCTTTGGCGCAGGTCGAAATCGAGACATTGATGGTGCTGGTGTAGGACATACCTTACGCGAAAACTTATTGGATACCGACCAGTTTGGACCGTGGCGTGTCGGTTCGCACATGATGGGTGAGACCATTCCAAAAGCCAGCAATTTTGTGGCTTTGAGTCCCGACAAAACTGACGAGTGGGGTATTCCGCTACTGCAAATCAATATGGACTACGACGACAACGACGAACAGATGATCGCGGACTATTTTGAGCAGTTGACAGATATGTACAAAAAAGCGGGCTTCACTGATATTCAAACCAGCGACTCTAAGCAAGCACCTGGTTTGGACATCCACGAAATGGGCGGTGTACGTATGGGACGCGATCCCAAAACTTCTTTATTGAATAAATGGAATCAGATGCACGCTTGTCCAAATGTCTTTGTTACCGACGGTGCTTGTATGACTTCTGTTTCCACCCAAAATCCCTCTTTGACTTTCATGGCTTTGACCGCCAGAGCAGTGGATCATGCTGTAAAGTTATTGGAAGTGGGAGAGTTGGGCTAAGTTCGACTTTAGCCATTAGCAGTTGGCTATTAGCCGATGGCGTTTAGCGCATAGTGATTAAAAAAAGGCTAAAGTCGAGCCAAGAAAACAACAATTATAATCCGTTTGGGATAAAAAAATGCATTTTGCTCTTTTGACATTTCTGAATACAAGCTATTGAGCGTACTTTCAAATTTGGCGGCATCAAGCCTGCCAAATTTGACCAAGGTTTTTTAAGGACAAAGAAGCGAGAATCGCTTCTTTGCCTTTAAAAAACCTTTATTCGCTGAGGAGGTGTCGACCTCCTCCTCAGCGAATAAAGGTTTTTTAAAGGCAAAGAAGCGATTCTCGCTTCTTTGTCCTTAAAAAACCTTGGTCAAATTTGGCAGGCTTGATGCCGCCAAATTTGAAAGTACGCTCAATAGCTTGTATTC
>JBCDKV010000636.1:0-3383 GCA_038746215.1 Bacteroidota bacterium
CAATGAATTGGGGGCTAGACTGCGAACTTCGGGGCAATTGGAATACGTAATTTTAGAGCCAGGTAATGGAACGACGATTGAAACGGGCAATGAAGTAAAGCATCATTTTTATTGCATGATGGGAAGTGGCACACCTTTTGGCGGCTCCTATGCCACGGGAGAACCCTATGAAGTTGTCATCGGTACTAGAAAAATAATAGAAGGTTGGGAAAGTGGATTACGCCTATTTGAAGAAGGAAGTAAAGGCATTCTATTTGTTCCTTCGGCATTGGCTTACGGCGAAAAGGGACTAGGAGATCGTGTGCCACCTAATACAGATTTAGCTTTTTATATTGATATTGAGTCGGTTAGAAAGTGATTTGACTAGCAGTCAGACTACTGGACATTTGAGCAACACAAACCACTGAGGCACTAAGAAAGCAAAGGTAATTTACTGAAAGTCAAGTCATAAAAACTACATATGGCTACTCTTCTAAGATTAGAATTTGAACCCACTGGATCGGTAAGCCCTTGGGATTGCCGAGCCTACTGTTACTAGCTGCTCGGCAATCCATGGGGCTTACCGATCAGTAGGCGTTTACAACATTAGAATAGTAGCCCTATGTGCTTCTATGTACTACGTACTTGTGAAAGTTTACAAAAAAAACAAAGTTTTTGTCCTTGCCGCTTTTTGAACTTGCACTTGATACTTGCGCTTGCACTTTAGAGCCATGTGACTACGTGCTAAGATTAAAAATGTCCAGTAGTATAATGAAAATTTAAGCTTATGTACTTACTGGGTTATGATATTGGTAGTTCTTCGGTAAAAGCTGCCTTGGTAGATGCACAATCCGGCAAAACGCTTGCCACAGCACAATCACCTGACAAAGAGATGGATATGATTGCGCATCAGGCGGGTTGGGCAGAACAGCATCCAACGACTTGGTGGGAACACGTCTGTACCGCTACTAAGCAACTACTGAACACGACGGGTATTGTAGCAGATAAAATTCAAGGCATTGGTATTGCTTATCAAATGCACGGTCTGGTAGCGGTAGACCAAGAACAGAACGTATTGCGTCCTGCGATCATTTGGTGCGATAGTCGTGCCGTTGAAATTGGGAATAGGGCATTTGAGGCAATTGGACACGAAAAATGCTTGTCGCATACCCTCAATTCCCCTGCTAATTTCACCGCTTCCAAACTGAAATGGGTAAAAGAAAATGAGCCAGCTCTCTATGAAAAGATCGATAAAGTCATGCTGCCAGGCGACTACATCGCTATGCGTTTGACAGGAACAATTCTGAGTACACCGAGTGGACTTTCAGAAGGGATTCTATGGGATTTTAGAACCGATGAAGTCGCAAATATCATTGTAAATCACTACGGTTTTGAGCGTTCCATGATTCCAGAGGTACAGCCTACTTTTTCTTTGCAGGGTAAAGTAACCGCCGCTGCTGCGCAAGCAACGGGATTAGCAGTTGATACTCCCGTAAGTTATCGCGCTGGCGACCAACCTAATAATGCGCTCTCCCTCAATGTTTTACAGCCAGGTGAAGTAGCCGCGACGGGTGGTACTTCTGGCGTGGTGTACGGTGTACTGGATCAAGCAGTCTACGATCCAGCTTCGAGGGTCAATGCTTTTGCACATGTCAACCACAGCAAAGCGCAGCCGCGAATCGGCATATTACTGTGCATCAACGGAGCGGGTATTCAATACAAATGGCTGAAAGCACAGATAGGAGCAAAAGGCATATCGTACGAAGCCATGAATCAGATGGCGGCTAGTATTCCCGTTGGATCGGATGATCTACGGATACTACCTTTTGGCAATGGTGCAGAGCGTATGCTCGAAAATCGGGATATAGGTGCAAGCATACTCAATTTGCAGTTCAATCGCCATGAGCAAAGTCATCTCTATCGCGCTGCACTAGAAGGCATTGCATTTTCTTTCGTTTATGGTGTTCGGATACTACAAGATTTGGGGGTCAATAGCTCGACGATAAAGGTAGGCAATGATAATCTTTTCCGCTCTAATATCTTTTCCCAAACCATCTGTAATCTATTACAAAATAACATTCAAATCGTAGACACCAATGGTGCAGTGGGCGCAGCAAAAGCAGCAGGGGTCGCGACGGGTATTTACACTTCCGCTGAGGAAGCAATGCAAGATGTTGCCCTATTATCTACTTACGAGCCAAATCACGCCAACGAAGCTTACGTGGCTGCTTATGAAAGGTGGGAGCAAGATTTGAATAGCATGACCCAAAAGAATGCCATCACTTGAGACGTATGAACAAAGGCAAACTTTATCTTTTTCCAACTCCGCTGCACGAAAATGCAGTTCATAGCATACCTGAATACGTGCTACAGCACCTGTATCGCGTAGATACCTTTATTGCCGAGCGTGCTAAAACAGCCCGTCGCTTTTTGAAATTGGCGCAGACGCCCATTCCCATGTCGGCGATTACGATGTACGAACTTGGGAAATATACCCCAGCTTCGGAATGGCAGCAGTTTTTGGTGGCTAGCGAAAAGGGCAAAGATATTGGCTTGTTATCAGAAGCAGGTTGTCCAGGTGTTGCTGATCCAGGCGCAGAAATTGTGCAGTTGGCGCACACCAAGGGCATTGAGGTAGTGCCGCTAGTTGGTCCGTCTTCTATACTACTGGCTGTGATGGCATCGGGCATGAATGGGCAGCAGTTTTGTTTCAATGGCTATCTATCTCCTAAAAAACCGCAATTGGCACAGGATTTGAAGCGACTCGAGCAGCTTTCACAACGCCATCAACAAACACAGGTATTCATAGAAACCCCTTATCGTAATTCTGCGCTGGTAGAGATCGCACTTAAAACCTTGTCTGCCAATACGCTATTTGGTATTGCCTGTGACTTGACTGCACCCACACAATGGATAAAAACGTTAAGTATCGCGCAGTGGAAAAAAACAAAAGTTCCAAATTTACACAAACGACCAGCTATATTTATGTTGTTGAGGAAATGAGCGATAGCAATCGCTGAAAGCTAGACTTTGTTTATTCGTTGAATTGTTGATTTGTTTATTGCACAGATTCCCTTGATTTTACTTTTTTGGGTCAGTAATTATCAGATAGACAAATAAACATATCAATATTATGAACAGAATTTTTTTCTTGCGATTGCCTTAATAAATGAGTACTATATTGCAAACGGGGTAAAAAAGTGCTTTCATTTTTGAGAAAAAATAGGTTTTATTCACATCATTTACCTCTAAATTTGAGGGTAAGTTTTCGCTGAGGAGGAGGTCGACACCTCCTCAGCGAATCAAGGATTTTTAAGGACAAAGAAGCGATTCTCGCTTCTTTGTCCTTAAAAAACCTTGGTCAAATTTGGCAGGCTCGATGCCGCCAAATTTGAAAGTACACC
>JBCDKV010000637.1:0-3381 GCA_038746215.1 Bacteroidota bacterium
AAATTATTAAAGCGGTACGAAGTACTGCTTTTCTTAACGTTTTACTAGAAAATAGTATTAGTCAATGTCAGGAAAAATCCAAACAAGCTCTAAACTCAATAGTTTTCTTCGGACGGAAACACAGCATCACTGATTTTTTTACGGCAAAGTGGTCTCGCACCTTTCATCTTAATTGCACTTACAACTTCTGATCAATTTCTACCAGTTCTTGCTCTTCGTACTCACCGAACCATTGTGCCAATTTTTCTCTAGCCTGTAGACGAACATCGCCGTTGATGTAAGCTGCAATCGTCACTAAACCGAAGCTTAGAATGCCAATATCATCCGTAAAACCAACGAAGGGCGTCAAATCGGGAATCGCATCGAAAAGCGTGATAAAATAACCCAAAGTACCGATCACAATTCTTCTTGCCCAAGCGGGAGTTTCTTCTCTTTTATAAGCATAGAAGAGCAACAGCACCATATAGGTCGTTTTCACCCCGATGCTCCTGGCAAAATTTTTCAGGCTGTTCCAAAGCCCTATTTCCGAGAAGTTATTTCTAAATTGCTTTAGTTTTTCTTTCATTTTCTTACTAAGCTTTAAAAAGAAACAGCAATAGTTGGTATAAGGTTGGAAAGCAGTGCAATCGCTAAGGGCTTTTTCTGTTTAAGTGGTCGATGATGTCGGTTTGTCAGCAGTCCTACAAATGTAATGCTACACGCTACCATCGTTTTGCAGAATCGCGTTAGGAATACTATCGAAACAATGAACAAGTACATTGGCTAATAGTCAACAGCCAATAGCCAACAGCTAATACCGTCTTTTCTTCTTTTTTCTAGCACCACTTGGCCTGCGCCGCTTTTTCATACTGCCGCCACCACCACCTGCCACCGCAGGTCTGCCACCACCGAAAGGTCCCATACCTTTACTAGCTTTGTGCATCATTTTGCTCATCTGATAAAATTGCTTGATGAACATATTGATTTCATCCAGCGTTCGTCCGCAACCTCTAGCGATGCGCTTTTTTCGACTCACATTGATGAGATCGGGATTGGCGCGTTCTTGCGGGGTCATGGATTGAATAATGGACTCGACCTTGGAAAAAGCAGACTCATCAATGTCCAAGTTTTTGGTCAATTTACCCATACCAGGGATCATATTCATCAAACTTTTGATGTCTCCCATCTTACGAATTTGAGCAATCTGTGCCAAGAAGTCGTTGAAGTCAAATTTATTTTTCCGAACTTTTTCTTCTAATCGCTTGGCTTCTTTTTCATCGAATTGCTCCTGAGCTTTTTCCACGAAAGAAACAATATCACCCATGCCCAATATTCGCTGTGCCATACGGTCTGGATGGAAGACATCCAAATCCGTCATTTTTTCACCCGTACTCGCAAATTTGATGGGTTTACCGACGGTGAACTTGATGGAAAGTGCCGCTCCACCTCTTGTATCTCCATCTAATTTCGTCAAAACTGCACCATCGAAATTGATGACTTCATTGAAAGCTTTAGCAGTATTAACAGCATCCTGTCCAGTCATCGAATCCACCACAAAGAGCGTCTCATTGGGGGAGATAGCGTCTTTGATGTTGGAAATCTCGTTCATCATTTCCTCATCTACTGCCAAACGCCCAGCCGTATCCACGATGACGGTATCCAAGTTATGAGTCTGTGCATGTGCAATGGCATTTAGCGCAATCTCAACGGGGTTCTGATTGTCAATTTCTTTGTAGATTGGCACTTTTACCTGATCTGCTAAAACCGATAGCTGATTGATAGCAGCAGGGCGATAGACATCACAAGCGACCAAAAGTGGATTTTTCTTTTTTGTCTTTTTAAGGTGTAAAGCTAGTTTACCAGAAAAAGTGGTTTTCCCAGAACCTTGTAATCCCGCAATAAGAATGACGGTGGGTTTACCCGATAGATTAACGCCAACCGATTGTCCTCCCATCAATTCCACCAATTCATCCATTACGATCTTAACCATCAGCTCCCCAGGCTTCACCGACTTCAAAACATTCTCCGAACCTAGTGCTTTTTCCTTCACTCGATCCGTGAAATCCTTAGCAATTTGGTAGTTTACATCTGCTGCCACCAAAGCCCGTCGGATTTCTTTCACCGATTGCGCGATATTGATCTCTGTTAATTTACTCTCTCCTTTCAGCGTCTTGAAGGCGCCATCTAAACGATCTGATAAACTTTGAAACATTTGTCTTTTTTTGTATATAGGTATGAGGTGTTGGTTTATTGGCGATTGGCACTGTACAAAGCCCTATTTTTATTAACACTTTATCTGGGAACAGCCTGCGTCAATACAAACAAATCGCGCAGCAAGCGTGCAGAAGGGTTTTTATAGATGGAGACCAGATATGCTCTAAAGTCAAGGTCATTAAATCACAAAAATAAAAAATACGCTTTGCTACTTCTACACGGTATAATTTGTACATTAGCCATGCTCAAACGACTCACAAATATAGTTACAATTAAAGAGCATAAGAAGTTTGTTCAATGGATTTTAAAAACAAAACGGTTTTAATTACAGGTGGTTCACGCGGCATCGGTAGAGCAACGGCGGAAGCTTTTGCTCAGGCAGGTGCGAAAGTCGCCATCAATTTTGTGAAAAATAGCCAAGCAGCTAGAGATTGCATCGAAGCACTAGCAGGCGAAGGTCACATTGCTATCAAAGCGGATATTTCTAATGCTGGGGCAGCACAACATCTCGTGAAAGAGACGGTCAAAGAGTTCGGGCGATTGGACATTTTGGTGAATAATGCAGGGGTGCATACCGTTCATCCCATCGACAACTGTACTTACCAGCAGTGGCAGTCCGCTTGGCAAAAAGCCATCAGCATCAATCTGGTCGGTGCCGCCAATGTGAGCTATTGCGCTGCGCAGCAAATGATTCAGCAAGGTGGCGGGCGCATCGTTAATGTCTCTTCCAGAGGCGCATTTCGAGGCGAACCCGATCAGCCCGCCTATGGTGCAAGCAAAGCAGGTATGAACGCCATGAGTCAGTCGCTGGCGCAAGCCCTCGCTAAGTACCACGTCTTTGTTGGAGTCGTTGCTCCTGGATTTGTGGAAACAGATTTAGCCAAAGACATCTTAACAGGACCACGAGGCGAAGGTATTCGGCAACAAAGTCCACTGGGCAGAGTCGCTCGACCAGCCGAAGTCGCTAGAGGTGTTCTTTTCCTAGCTTCCGAAGGTTCAGAGTTTATGACGGGCGCTATTCTGGATATTAATGGGGCTTCTTATTTGAGGAGCTGACATGCGCTTAGTGGCAGCGTGCCCATACAAGAACATCTGAGCATTTAGATCACTTAGATGTCCTTAAATGCCTTAAGTGGTTAATCAGGCATAACGTGTACATTAAAATGAACCATATAAGAACATCTAAGA
>JBCDKV010000638.1:0-3374 GCA_038746215.1 Bacteroidota bacterium
AAAGATTTTCGATACGACGAAGCCATGATTGGAGGTGAAGGAATGAGCGGCAGAATAAAATCTTACATCGCTGGTGGGGTGTTGGGTATCTTGTTTACAGGTAAAGAAGGTAGTTTACAAAAACAATTGGTGAATAGATTGCTACCCAAACCTGGAGAAGGTCCCAGCAAATCAACTAGAGAAAATGGCTATTACAAATTCAAGTTCTTCACCACCTTATCCGATGGTTCTGAAATGCTGGGTATTGTCACAGGCGACCGAGATCCTGGCTATGGTTCGACCTCCAAAATGTTAGCAGAAAGTGCCATTTGCCTAGCCAAAGACGAGCTATCAGAAGTAGGTGGTGTCCTAACGCCTGCCGTTGCTATGGGCGATGCGCTTTTAAAGCGGCTGCAAAATCATGCTGGGCTGACTTTTTCTATTGCTAATTAGGTTGGGGATCAGATGGCAGGATTGGAAGTTATTGTTTTTACATTTACATAAGTTAGCAGTGTTGCTCCAAAAGATAGTAGAGCAGAATTACCTTTTTCAATGTACCAGAATGGGCATGGCTAATTACGATTTGTCATGCCTTTTCCTTGAAAAAAAGTAGTCTTTCCTTGAAAAAAAGCATGGCTGAAATAGAATACCTTTTTCTTTGCAGTCCCAATGCACTGAAGGTCATCTTACATTCTTTGCAGTGAGCAAGATCAAATATTTTCATGCCAAACAACAAAGCATACAACATACTAGGGCAAACGCTATTTTGGGTACTGACTTGGATGTTCGTCACCTTTATGCTACTGAACGCTTGGGAAGACCCACAAAGGTACTTCAGTCGGATATGGATCAGCTTTCTAGGCATTGCTATTGTGGTGACGGTCAATCTCCAATATTTGCTCCCCAAATTTTTCTTCTCCCAACAAAGAACCGCATTTGTACTCTTAGGTATTTTATTGATTGTAGCTATCACGCTTTTCTTTTATTGGGATTCCTTCCCGTGGGTAGAGTGGCTGAATGAAAAAACGAGAGGCGGACGCCCTTCCAAAAACACGGGCAGAAGATATTACAGTGGATTTCGCTGGCTGAATCGCTTCATGCCTTTTCTGATTGCGCTATTGGGTAGCACCTTATTTGAAATTGCTAGCTATGTCTCTCGTAAGGAAAAAGAAGTTGTGCAATCACAAAAGGAAAAACTAGAAACCGAAATCAAATTCTTGCGCTCGCAAATCAATCCGCACTTCCTCTTCAATGCGCTCAATAATATTTACACGCTCACGCTGATTCAGTCGAAAAGCGCACCCGAAAACCTGTTGCGCTTATCAGATATGCTTCGATACATGCTCTATGATGGCGAAGCAAAAAAAGTGCCATTACAAAAAGAAATTATCTATCTAAAAAACTACATCAATTTACAGCAATTGAAAGACAGCGAAGGACTGAATGTAACATTCGAATTGGATGAAAGTCAGCCTAATCTGATGGTGCCGCCACTTTTGCTGATTCCTTTTGTCGAAAATGCTTTCAAACACAGTCAGATAGAAGATCAAGCAGAAGGATGGATTACTATCGTCTTGGAAACTACTATCGATCAGCTAAATTTCAAAGTAGAAAATAGTATTCCTGCGACGGACTTTAAAAAAGATAAGGTGGGTGGCATTGGATTAGAAAATGTCAAACGACGGCTAGCTTTGTTGTATCCCAATCAGCATAGCTTGGAAATTAGGTCGGTGAATCAGGTGTTTACAGTTGAACTTCGTTTGGATTTATCCACTTCGTAGTAGAGTAGGTAGCAAAAAAAATCCCTTGTAGTCTTGAAACCACAAGGGATTTTGTTCAGTTCATTGCTTACCAAGCAATTCAAACTTATGTCAGTGTAGGCGATATCCCCTACGCCACATGTATTAAGACCGCTCTTTATTTCGAGCTGAATTGTTTAATTTGCTATTTGTAAGAAATGTGACTTTTAATGATGATAGATTCATGAATACCTCCTTTTTTTAGTGAACAAATCTCCCGTTGCGTTTTGAAGAACGGGCTTGTGCAGCTTACACATGGCAAAGATAAAGAATTTCTTTAAACTACCAAAAACGAGATATTATTCTTTTAAAGGAGTGTAAGAAGTTTTGGTGATGACTGAGAAGAATTTTAGTAAAGCCCTTGAGATCGCGCAACAAGTATGCCCAAAGGGTTTTTATGGACGGAAACACAAATTTCAACTTATTTTTCTCCCAAAAAAAAAGTCGAAATTTGTGTTTCCGTCCGAAGAGAGCTAAAAGCTAGATTTTGTTTATTCCTTGAATTGTTGATCTGTTTATTGCACAGATTCCTTCAATTTCACTTTTTTTGGTCAATAATTGTCAGCTAAACAAATAAACATATCAACGTTATAAACAGAAAAAATTGTTTGCGCTTTCTCAGTTATTCTTTCACAATAAGCTGTCGTTCCTGCTGTCCTTCTGCGTGCATTACCAGCATATACATACCGCTTGGATAAGTAGCCAAAGACATACTGCCCGAAGGATTGATTTGTGTTTTTAGCAATCGTCCTTGCCAATCGAATAGATCGACTCGCTCGATAGTGGTACTAAAAGTAAGTAAATCGCTGGTCGGGTTTGGAAATGCTTGGAAACGATTAGCTGTTTTGGTTTCGCTTTGAATGGTGACTACTTTACTGTACTCAAACTTACCATCAAAATCCATTTGTTTCAGGCGGTAGTAGCTCGTCCCCACGATTGGTGTAGCATCCAAGAAGGTATAGTTTTGCTGTTCTAAGGTCGTGCCTTTCCCTGCCATAAAATCAATCGTTTTGAAATCTTTTGCGTTTTCGCTGCGCTGAATTTCAAAACCCTCATTTTCTGATTCAGAAGCAGTTTGCCAAGTCAATAAGTTACCAGCCTCTACTGCTTTTCCATTGAAAAAAACCATCTCCACTGGAAGCAACTGATCCGCGAAAGCACAGATGTTAAATGGTCCTATTTCATTATTATTAAACTCAAACACTCGCACTAGCAGTATTTCCCCTGGTGTGCGCCCCGTCAATTCAATTAACGGAAAGAAACCAGGGCCATCGTCGTCGTCACATTCTACTTCCGCCAAACTACCACAACTACCTGAATAAATACTCATCGCCCAATCATTAGGGCCGCCTGCGCTGCTCATTTCTACACTAACATCTCCCGATAGCGGCACCGTCACACTGTACCATACATCCTCTCCCGATCCAAATTGAGAACAAGTAGGGTTAGGGGTCGCTCCCGAAGCTGTAGCACTAATATTAGTGCCTATGGTATTGATACAAGTCGCACCATCTCCTTGCACGACGGTCAGTTCCGTCGCATTGGCGCAGTCGTTATTAGTAGGTGGCGGAGGCGTTCCAATTTCAAAAGCACAAA
>JBCDKV010000639.1:0-3369 GCA_038746215.1 Bacteroidota bacterium
AAGGGTAACAAATACTGTAATTTGATTTGCTCCACTTCTAGTTCTATCTTTGTTTCTATTACTATTTTTTTCACAGGACGCTAGCTACGGCTTTTGTCCTGTTTTTCATAGTAAACGGAGTACTTTTATTCCTTACCAAAATGTTAAGAAAAATCAGACTTCGTACAGCCCTAATTTTTATTTTGCAAAAATTAGCAAATTGGGATTACCTTTTGAACATCGCAAAAAACGTAAACAAACTAAACATGAACGCAACTCATACTGACATCAACAACATCCCAAAAAAAGGCATCGTTAGGGTTTTGGATAAGGTCTTTGTTATACCAGACCTAAATCGAGAACGCAGCGTTTGGCTGTACTTGCCGAGTGACTACGCTACTTCTCATCACCATTATCCCGTCATTTATATGCATGATGGGCAAAATTTATTCGATGCAAGTGCTAGTTTTGCTGGAGAATGGTACATCGACGAGTCTTTGGATGCTTTATCACATGATGGTATCAAAGGAGCAATCGTGGTAGGTATAGAAAATTCACGCAATGGCGAGACGCGCATAGATGAATATTCGCCTTGGAAGAACGGGCGATATAATTTAGGTGGACAGGGTGACATCTACATCAACTTCATTATCCATCATCTGAAGCCCTATGTAGACGCTAACTATCGGACGCTTCGAGATCCTGCCAATACGGGACTGATGGGCAGCTCGATGGGTGGACTCATTAGCTTATACGGTGCGATCCAATATCAACACGTATTTGGTAGAGCTGGTATTTTTTCTCCTTCTTTTTGGTTTGCTGGGGAGGTGTTTTCACACGTCACCAAAATGGGGAAGCAACAAGATCTAAAAATTTATCTCATTGCGGGTGAAAAAGAGGGCAGCAATGCGGCAAGAGATACCGAACGAATGGGAGCAACCCTCAGAAGTGCTGGCTTTAGTGAGCAAGATGTATTTTTGGAGATTCACGCTGATGGTGAGCACAGTGAGAACTATTGGGCGCGAGAATTTCCAAAAGCTTATCAGTGGTTGTATATAGAATAGTAGTCACAAAGCAGCTTTGTTGAGGCATTACTCAAATTTTACATAAGCAAAAAATATATAAGAAAAAGTTGTTGCATCCAATCCACCACCTGCGATAATCCCATGGCAATGCCTGAGTAGTATCGCTATGCTAAAAGCTTCACATACGCCTAATTTGCTATCGTTTTAATGGCTTTCCTTGATTGAGCTACGACTTTCCTGAAAGTATTGCTTGTCACTCAAAGATAATTTTTGTCACGGCTACCCTTCTAATGCTGTAAACGAATATATCCAAAAATTGGATTTGTCTAGTTTTGAATAATTTTAAAGCAATGATTTACAGGCACTTATAATTATCTCAGTCTATTGAATCATAAATTTTGATTACTACTTTTACAACGTTAGAAAGATAGCCTTTTGTCACCTTAACAAAAACGAAAGACTATGATCTTACCGAGCTAAGAATCAAAAACAACATCATTTCTGTCCAAAAATCCTTGTAAAATTATCACAATCTTGAAAATAATGATACAATAATTCTAATACGCTCGTTGTATATACATAAGTAAAATGTATGAACAAATATTTCTACTGCTTAATGTATTGTCTGTGGTGCTACTCGCTAACTTACGGACAGTCATCTACTATTGATCGAGCGATTGTGTACTATGAGGATGGCTCTGTTTTCATTGGAGAAATCTTAGAAGAAGACAGACGTTTCGTTCGCTTGGTTTTAGCCACCGATGATACTATTAAAGTGAATAAATCCTTTATTAAACGGACTAGATACGCCCGTGACATTACGATACACCAAAAGGGCAAATTTCACTTCTCTAGAGGATTTTTTATGAATTTGAGTTATGGTGTGGGATTCTCTTCTTTCAATAGTAGTGTACTCACCGATTTCGTCGCTGGTACTCGTCTTAGCAGTAAGTATGCCGTCGGATTAGGTATCGGGATTCACCTACATAGCCGTTTTTTAGGAGATTTTAATTGGGTAAGCGACCAATTTACACCAGTCTATCTCTATGGTAGGTATTATCCTTGGAACAAAAGAATCAAACCATTTGCTGATATCAGTACAGGTTTTGGTTTTTCTACTAACCGTGGATTCGGAGCAACCCACACGGGTGGTTTCTTATTCTCACCAGGCATTGGACTTAATTTTGCAGCACGCCGAAACTTTCGCTTTCTACTTTCCCTCAACCAGATGATACAAAACACGAGCGGTACGGATTTTGCCTTTGACAGATTTGGAAATCAAGTCGAACTCGATTATCGTGTTTGGTATAATCGGACTGTTATTAAATTCGTATTGGAGTTTAGATAAGAGCACGACGAAAAAAAGCCCACTTGTAAAGACAAGTGAGCTTTTAGTTTGATGGAAAAAGATCGGCAGCGACCTACTCTCCCGCAAGTGCAGTACCATCAGCGCAGAAGGGCTTAACTTCTCTGTTCGGAATGGAAAGAGGTGATCCCCATCGCAATAGCCACCGCTTTTGTGTGTTGTTCTGATTGAAATAGGTTGTTTAGTGTACTTAGTTGCTGGCTATTTTTCAGTGGTACTGTCTGACAACTAAATGTTTTGCACTAAAGCATTTCAATCAACACTATATTTTACAATCGTTTGAGGTTTTGGTTTCCTTCAACATTCATAATTCCTTGTTCTGTATTTACTATCTCACCTAACTAGATAGGATATTAAACGCCGAACAAATAATATTGAACTATGAGGTAAACAAAGACAAAGGGGAAAAAGCGAATAAAGTATAAATCTTGTTCTCTTATCTCAAAATAATTTGAATAAGAGAGTAAGCAAAGAATGCTGAATCGAATCGTTGCACACTTTTCGGAATGATACGGTGACTTTTGCGACTCACCCTACCACGTAGTTTACAATTCACCTGATATGATTCAATTAATGAACAATAACAAATGAAACACTTACCGAAAGAAGCCTCATGGGTAATTAGTATGACTCGGCTTCATACATCACTGTACTTCCACCTGTCACCTATCAACGTGGTCATCTTCCACGACCCTTAGGGAATACTCATCTTGAAGTTGGCTTCGCACTTAGATGCTTTCAGTGCTTATCCTTTCCGTACATAGCTACTCGGCAATGCAGTTGGCACCACAACCGATACACTAGCGGTACGTCCAACACGGTCCTCTCGTACTAGTGTCAGCTCTTCTCAATATTCCAACGCCCACAACAGATAGAGACCGAACTGTCTTGCGACGTTCTGAACCCAGCTCGCGTGCCACTTTAATGGGCGAACAGCCCAACCCTTGGGACCTTCTCCAGCCCCAGGATGTGACGAGCCGACATCGAGGTGCCAAACCT
>JBCDKV010000640.1:0-3366 GCA_038746215.1 Bacteroidota bacterium
CTAGAATCTTCGCTCCTACTTTGCCCGATTTTTCGGGATGAAACTGCGTAGCGTAGAAATTATCTTTTTGCAAGCCTGCGCTAAAGGGAAGGACATAGTCGGTGAGTGCAGTGGTGTACGAGCCAGCTTCTACATAATAACTGTGTACGTAGTAGACGTATTCATTTTCAAGGGAAGCATCGAATACGCCGTTTTTTAAATCGTGAATCTTGTTCCAACCAATGTGCGGCACTTTTTCTTGCTGTTCGGGACGAAACAGGCGCACTTTTTGAGGGACGATTCCCAAACAGGGCGTATCGTTTTCTTCAGAATATTCGCACAAAAGCTGCTGTCCAATACAGATCGCTAGAACGGGCTGGGTCAGACTTTTAATGACTTGATCTAAGCCGTGTGTTCGTAAGTGTGCCATAGCAGAATTAGCTTCACCGACACCAGGAAAGATGACTTTGTCCGCCGCACGAATCTCGTCGTGTGCAGCGGTGAGTTTGGCATTCACGCCTAGTCGTTCTAATGCAAAAAGCACTGAACGTACATTACCCGCATTGTAATTGATGACAGCGATCACGGATGATGGGTGATTTATGGATTTGATGACTCGCTGATTTGATGGCTTTAATTTATCAAATCAGTAGTTATTCAAATCTTTAATTTTTAGGAAAGGCTCGACATGCTTATCTGAATCGCAAAAGTAGCTGACCACTTTAGTCTCAAATTGCTAATTTTTATTTCATAAAAATTAGCAATTTGGGTGGTCTTTTTGGACAGAAATGATGGTGTTCTTGATGATTTTTTCCAAAAATCATCAAGAACACCATCATTTCTGTCCGAAAGACCTTTTGAAAACAAACCCGTTGCTACCCGACGAGATTTC
Source organism: Bacteroidota bacterium (assembly GCA_038746215.1). Lineage (GTDB taxonomy): Bacteria > Bacteroidota > Bacteroidia > Chitinophagales > Saprospiraceae > JAAUTG01. The sequence goes on from JBCDKV010000640.1 coordinate 872, forward strand.
TGAGGACAAAACAAAAAATAAGTTTTTCACTCTGTCTTCAAAAGATCAGGTCGAGCAGTTAAATAAGCTTACTTTCCTAGTATCTATAATACTCTGGCTTAAATGGTCCTTCCACCGTTACGCCAATATATTCTGCTTGATCTTGACGCAATTCTTCTAGTTCTGCGCCTATTTTTGACAAGTGCAAACGCGCTACTTTTTCATCCAAATGCTTAGGCAGCATATAGACTTTGTTGTCGTACTTATCCGAATTCTCCCAAAGCTCAATTTGCGCTAAAGTCTGATTGGTGAAAGAGTTAGACATCACGAAAGAAGGGTGTCCAGTGGCACAACCAAGGTTCACCAAGCGACCTTCTGCCAACAAAATGATGTCTTTGCCGTCCAGTGTATATTTATCTACTTGTGGCTTGATCTCCATTTTCTCCGCATTATCATTCAACCAAGCGACATTGATTTCATTATCGAAGTGACCGATATTACAAAGGATGGTTTTGTCCTTCATCAAACGGAAGTGTCGTTCTTCTACGATGTCTTTATTGCCCGTTGCTGTCACGACGATGTCCGCTCTTGGAATCGCATTTTCCATTTTTAGGACTTCAAAACCGTCCATAGCTGCTTGTAGCGCACAAATTGGATCAATTTCTGTAACCATCACGCGACAACCTGCTCCGCGCAAAGATGCTGCTGAACCTTTACCAACATCACCATATCCTGCTACCACGGCTACTTTACCTGCCATCATCACATCAGTTGCCCGACGAATGGCATCCACACAAGATTCTTTACAACCGTATTTGTTGTCGAACTTAGACTTAGTGACAGAATCGTTAACATTGATTGCTGGCATGGGTAGCGTACCATTTTTCATGCGCTCGTACAAACGGTGAACACCCGTGGTCGTTTCTTCACTCAATCCTTTGATGTTTTGCACCAATTCAGGATAGCGATCCAATACCATATTCGTCAAATCACCACCATCATCCAAAATCATGTTGAGTGGTTGTCCGTCTTCAAAAGCAAAAAGCGTTTGTTCAATTGCCCAATCAAACTCTTCTTCGGTCATGCCTTTCCAAGCAAAAACAGGTATACCAGCAGCAGCAATAGCGGCAGCGGCGTGGTCTTGCGTGGAGAAAATGTTGCAAGAAGACCAAGTTACATCTGCACCCAATTCGACCAAAGTTTCTATCAAAACTGCCGTCTGAATAGTCATGTGCAAACAACCTGCGATACGTGCGCCTTTCAATGGTTTGGTGTCGCCGTACTCTTCTCTCAATGCCATCAATCCTGGCATTTCTGCTTCCGCCAATTCGATTTCTTTACGTCCCCAATCGGCAAGTGCAATGTCTTTTACTTTGTATTTTAACTGCTGTACAGTGTCCATGTACTATTTTTTTGCTGTTGGCTGCTGGCTTAGTAGTGAACTAAAAAGCACAAAAGCCAAAACGTTAAATGATATTCTGAAAATTTTTGCAAAGATAAGGGATTCTCCTAGCAAAAGCTAGGGAATATTTGATAGTTTAATCGTCGGAATGTCATGTAAGTATAATCTATCCTCCGTCTTTCTCTTCCTTTTCTTTCTTCCCAAACAACTTTTCTTTCCAAAGATTCTTCAATTTCTCTTTGCGCTCCTCTTTTTTCTTAAGTCGCTCCGTGCGCTGTTTGAGTTGCTCCAATTCTTCGGGACTCACTCCGTCTCCGTACCGTTCTGGATCAAAAGCCTGCGGATTGTTGTTGAACAGACCATCAAAAAAGCGGTCACGCTCGGCATCTTCTTCCAATAATTCAAAGTCGAGTATTTCATCGGAAAGATAAGGATCGCAAGCCAGTTCAGCTTGTGCGAGTTCGGATAGTGGCTTGAACTTGGCGTAGCGAATGGATTTGAACGACTTATCATTGTAGACTTTGCGCATAAAGTGTCCCCAAATCGGTAAGGCAGTGTTAGCACCTTGTCCCAAAGAAAGCGACCGAAAACGCACAATGGGCGATTCCGCACCCACCCATGCACCCGCTACCAAGTTGGATTTGTAGCCGATAAACCAGCCATCCGACTGCTTTTGTGTCGTACCCGTTTTTCCTGCAATTTCGCCACCCAAGCCATGATAGTAGCGCAACCTACGTGCTGTGCCGCTATCCACGACCATTTGCAGCATCTCGGTCATTATATCTGCGTGTTCAGGGCGAATCACTTGTTTGGAGCGTTCCGCTATTTGATGCTCATACAGAACTGTTCCGTGCGCATCTTCTATGCGTTCGATTTGGTATAAATCCACTCGTTTTCCTCGATTCGCTAAGGTACTGTACACTTGCACCATCTCGTACAGCGATCCTTCCATCGTACCCAGCGCAATGGCAGGTCCTTCGGGTATGCGACTGTTTGCGCCCATTTCTTTTGCCAGTCGACGCACCGATTCGATACCCGTTTGGAACAAAACTTCTACGGTGATGGTATTCACAGATTTGCTGAGTCCGCCCGCCATGGAATAAAATCCACCGTA
>JBCDKV010000641.1:0-3362 GCA_038746215.1 Bacteroidota bacterium
GAGCTGCCCGATTCTTTGAGGTCAATAATTCTTCGATTGCGTTTGTATTGAGCAATCAAAGTACTCAAACTATCTACTTCTTGCTTTTTATCGAAGGCTAAATCTGCGTAAAACTCTACCGAAAAGCGTTCTTGTGCCACGCGATCTTCGTTGTAGTAGCGCACAAAATTTTCGGCGAGCGTATTGACGGCAAAGACCGCAAGTTCCGCACTGTTGGCAGTAAAAATGAGTTTTAGGTAATCTGTCGAACCGTCTCGGTAGACGTTCAATTGCTCAGAAAGGGATTTGAAATCGTAGCCAAAGGCATCTGCCACTTTTCGTATCTTGGGTTCTACTGCTCGGTTGGGCTTCACCTGAACGTCGTTGTCTGCGATTAACTTCAAAGTCGCTTTTGCTGCTGTTGGTTCGAAGGTCCATTCTTCTTCGTCGGGTAAATTGAAGGGTGCTTCGTTGGCTAAAAGTGCTTCTAGGTCGTGTTGCAAAAGGTCGTATGCCAATCGACGGATGCTGGTGCGCGATTGCAAGCGCGTCACAAAATTACTGAACTGACTACTCACCTGAAATTGCTGTCGGAAAGGATTTTCGCGCTCCAGTTCGATGGCTTTTCGCTCGATGATGCCCGTGGTGATGACTGTCTCTGACTTGAACTCGGGCGGCACAAAGCTCATTAAAAAATAAGTCAATACCGTCGTACTTGCTCCGACTAGCAAGAGCATCCATTTTCGCTTCCACAGTATTTGTAAAATATAAAATAAGTCCATATGAAATGACTAAGTAGTGGTATTGATTAGAGTTTATGAGCATTTCAGAACAGAATGCTGAAAACGCATCGTTTTAAAGTGCAAATTCAAGTATCAAGTGCAAGTTCAACGCCTAGCCAAAATGAGCATTTCGTTTTTTTGTGTGTATTATACTTCATTTGGGATAAAAAAGTGCATTTTTATTTTGAACACTTTGTAGAATTGTTGAAATGAAAAAATGTTGAATTTATTGTTCTTAGCCTACCATTAGCAGAGCATGCTAATGGTACAGCATGTCGCTATCAATTCGACAATTGAACAATTTTACAATTCGACCATTTGTACAGATTTATCCCGTTTGCAGTATAAAAGTTATCTATCTCGCTTGAAATTATCTTTCCAAACGGCAACAGCGTATTTGTGTTCCCGTCCGAAGGGACATGCAAAACAGCTATAGCATTAGACGGACATACAGGCAATAGGTCAATTTTACGATAGAAACAGATGCAAGTTACTGATCGCTTAGAGAGAATTTCATTTTTTGATGGGTAGGTACACCTATTGCGTAGTCTTTATTTACAGTATGTAGAAACGCTAAATCTCTGCATCATTGTTTCGATGCTCAAATTTTCTTCTTATTCTTGCGGTGAAATTGAATTATCAAACATACCTTTTATCAAATCATGCAACCTACCTTAGTCATTTTAGCAGCAGGCATGGGCAGTCGCTACGGCGGCTTGAAACAAATAGATGCAATTGGTCCGTCGGGAGAAGCCATTATTGAATATTCGATATACGATGCCATTCGCGCAGGTTTCGGGAAAGTCGTCTTTGTCATTCGTAAAAGTATAGAAGCACCTTTCAAAGCGAAATTTGCGGGAAAATTTGAAGATCAAATTCAATTGGAATACGTTTTTCAAGAGTTGGATACGCCAGTGGCGGGCATCACGGAATTTCCAACTCGGGAGAAGCCTTGGGGAACGGGACACGCCGTCTTAGTAGCAAAAGAAGCCGTGAGTGAACCTTTTGCGGTCATCAATGCGGATGACTACTACGGTGTGGCTGCGTTTCAGCAAATGGCAGATTTTTTAAAAAATGGATGTGCCGAAGATCACTATGCGATGATTGGCTATACGCTCCGTCAGACGCTTTCTGAGAATGGTTCTGTCAATCGTGGTATCTGTACAACAGATGAAGACAATTACCTAGAATCTGTTTTTGAAGCGACTAAAATCCAAAGGAATGAAAATGGGCAGGTTCAATTTATCAATGATGATGGCGAGCAGGAGGATTTGGACGAAAACGCATTGGTTTCTATGAACTTTTGGGGCTTCCATCCCAGCTACTTCGAGGCATTGGAACGCTATTTTCGAGTATTCGTAGAAGAACATGTCGATCAGCCGCGTGCTGAGATGTATATTCCACTGGTGGTGAACGACCAATTGGAAAAAGAGGAAGTTAAGCTGTCGGTCATTCCAAACGATGAGCGTTGGTATGGTGTAACTTATCAGGAAGACAAGCCTGTGGTCATCGAAGCTTTTCAAAAGATGGTCGAATCGGATACTTATCCAGTTGCTTTGTGGGATTAGTTGGTTTTTTCAAATATGAGCAAAGCAAAAGAACTACTAAAGCTGAAGTCCAAGTTTCTAGTCACTGCTGTGATTGCAACTGCCATTGATATTGGGCTGTATTTGCTGCTCTATCATCAGTTAGCTTGGTCAGAAGTAGCGGCTCAGAGTGTTGCTTATCCGATTGCAGTACTCTGCAAATTTTTCTTAGAAAAGTATTTTGTTTTCGAGTCCAATCGAAAAGCGGGGCAGACTTTCGCGCTGGCGATGCTGGTTTCAGGCATTGGCTATTTACTATCTTTGGGCTTGGTCTATCTACTGAGCCAAAATACTTTTTTAGCGGCACATCAGTTGCTACTAAAAATCGTAGAAAAGGGGCTACTATTTTTCTACAACTTTTACTTTAAGCGTTTTGCGTTTGAGAAGCGTTTTGTGTGAGTACTTTCAAAGGCAGAAAAACGCGATCCAGTTGCTTTTCTAAAGCGTGAGCCGCATCTTCCTCTTCTCCAATCAAGTCTTGTAGCATAATGTTTTCAAACAAGCGGTCTACGGCGTATTGCAATACTTTCCAGAGCGAGCGCACCGAGCAATCTACAGAATTGGTACAAAGCTTCAACTGTCCCGCATGACTTCCACAGAAACCATTGTAAAAGAGCTGCCCACCTAAGGCATCTATCGCTTCTTTGATACTAATTTTTGCTGCTGCTCTCGCCAAAATATAACCACCTTTTTGTCCTCTAGTACTTTTGATGAGACCCGACAAGCGTAGCGCACGCGTAATTTTGCCGACATAAGGATGCGATAAGCCTTCCAGTTCACTCAATTGTGGAATGCTTAAACCTTGCTTTTCTTTCGCTCTTGCGATGCGAAGCAATACCCTCAAACCGTATTCGTCTTGTTTGCTTATTTTCATAGTTTAATTTACTTTATTTGGCTGTTAGCTGTTAGCTGTTAGCTGAAATTGGTTCACTTTTACTTTTGTCCCAAAAAATATTCTTCATATCTCAGTCAACAGCCAATTTACATCATGTCCAATACAAATTGTGCCTCTTCA
>JBCDKV010000642.1:0-3359 GCA_038746215.1 Bacteroidota bacterium
ACATTGAGTTTTGTCCAGTAAGCAGTAGCTTGATTGGCGTTTGCTCCACTGCTGGGACGGATGGTTGCCGCTACCCACAATTCATCGTTTCGCCAAACGGCATTCAAAGCCCTTCTATCATTGGTTGCGATGTCTATCGAGGTATTGGGTTGGTCGGCTTCGGGCAGCGCAGCAGACGTATTCTCAATATCACCCACAAATATGAATTCATGCGAAAAGCTGGGATTGGAGAGTGGATTGGTAATGGTGAAATTCTGAATAAATTCGTCTGTTCCATTTGTAAGACCAGAGTAGGAGACCAAAAAAGCACCCAGTCCCGTCGGTAATGTGCCAAAAACATGTGCGGGTTGTAAAGTGACATTAGAACCTGCACCCGCTTCTATTACTGGATTGTAAAGATTGAAATCATTGTTAGTCGCCAAATTTTCGTTACTGGAAGTTACGCCATCGTAAATGCCTCCGTTTACACCTTTGTCTATAATAATCAGATTGGACTCGCAGTAGGCGTTGGTATTTAGATTAAAATAATTTCCTGTAATATAAATGGCTTGTTCATCAATCGCAAGCCCAGGATAGTCAAACCAACAGCCATTATCTCTAGCATCTATGGCTTGGTAGTACCAAGTTCCGCCAGGATCGGCAGTAGCAGATACCGCAACCAGAACCCTAGAGATGCTATTTCCTACTTTAACGAGGGTGATGGCTACGAAACGATTTTCGTATTGATCCCAAATGATCTTAGGGTCAAAAGTACCATTTTCTGGTGATAGTGGCGAGAAGAAATTAGCAAGCGATCGGGAGAAGCCAGCTAGTTGATTGCCACCCTTTGTATAGCAGTCGATAGAGCGGTTAAGGATGTAACACACATGGCTTGTTCCCACTGCACCGTGCGGGTCAGGAGGGATGATAAAGCTACCATTATTATTGGCGTCTTCATTAAAATCAACGCCTTCAATCAATAGCCCCGAACTTAAACTTTCTGCTTCCAAAGCGTATTTGGGTTTGGATTGTAGAAAGTGTTTGACGTGAGCAGGGACACTAGTCGGAACGCTTTCTTTCTTTTTCTTATTGATGAGCGGAATTTCGTAACTAATGATGACGGTATTGTTGTCCGTGACGAGAAGCGATTCGCTGCCAATTGGGTCTAAACCAGCATTGATGAGGTACTGATTGTATTGTTCCAATGGGATTTCTATTTGTCGGATGGCTGCCTCTGTTCGATCGTCGAATAAACTGGGATTGCTGTCGCCTACTTGCTGAGCGAATAATCCGTAAAACGGACAAATCAAGAGTAGAGCAATAATGGATGTATAGAAAGCATTCATGTGAAAGGTGTTGTGTGTGTTGATATTTTGTTAGAAAATGCGCATATCGTAAATTATGTTACCAGTAGGGTGGGTTTGTATGATTGATGGTGATTAATCGGTTGTTTAAATTATTTATTTGTTGATTTGTTTAGAGGTATGACCTGAATGTTACCATTTTTAGACAAATTGATACTTTTCCAACTAAATATCTTTCATCCTGTTTACTGATCCTTCTTATATAAAATTAAGGGTGTACGTAGTCTCGTTTTATTAATAGAAAACAACCCGAGTCCATGTAAGAAAATCGCACAACAGGTATACTTAGTAAGTTTCTTCGGACAGAAATATAGACTCTCATTTATTTTCCTAAAAAATAACTGAGAGTTTGTGTTATACTGACACCCCATAAGTCCAAAACCCTTAATTCTAAAGCCTCGTAGAGGCGAACTATGGGTAGAACGGTCTAAATTTTCTTGATCTAAGCGCCGTAGGTGCGAGCTGTAACATCGTCATAGTACGTACCTACGGCACTTGACAACATTTTTAGCATCTTTTCTACCTATAGTACATCCCTAAAGGGATTTTTGGATGTGTAAACATTTGTGGGATGTTGATAGAGGTTGTATTTCCGTCTATAAAAACTCTTTGGGCACACTTGTTGAGCGATTTCAGGTACTTTGCCAAGATTTATTTTGAGCATTGCTTAAAACTTCGTGTACACTTAGTATGAAATTAGATGCCCTTTTAAGCCATAAGAATTATCAAACTAATCTGGATACTACAATCCAACTCCATCATCTTAACAGATAAAAGCAAACACCATGGTTCAAAAAGAATACATCTTCCGATTTTTACGCGATTTACGCAACAACAACTCAAAAGAATGGATGGACGAACACCGAGATCGCTACCATACTGCAAAGTCATGCTGGCTAGCAGAAATTGAGCGATTCCTAGCACTTTTGGGACAGCAGCACGAACCATTTGCTAAAGTCAAGCCCAAATCAACGATTTCCAGAATCAACAACAATCGTCGCTTTCATCCCGACCGACCCACCTACAAAGATTATTTCACCTTTGATCTATCTGAAAACGACATCAGCATACTGCACGTATCAGTCAGTCCTGGCAATTCCTTTATTGGTGCGGGTATGCACCGTCCCGCTTCCGAAAACCTGAAAAAATTTTACCAAGCCATAGATTATGATGGCGATAAATTCAAAGCCATTTTATCAGAACCTCAATTGAAGGATTTTTTTGGCGCACTCACGACTTCCGAGCGCGACTTGAAAACTGCACCACAGGGTTTCAGTCAAGATCATCCGCATATCGAAATTCTGCGCAGAAAATCCATTACGTTAATGCGCGAATTGACCGAAGAAAAAGTTTGCTCGGACGATTTTCCTACCTTGGTTAAAGATGCTTATTTGATGCTACGACCCTTTCATAAATATCTAGTGCGAGCCATCAATTTTGAAGCTTGAGCTAGCTACTGCTCCTTACTTTTCAAACCCATTTGCTCGCTTATGAATCTAGCAGCCAGCTTCTTCGAATTAGTTCAGCGATATACTACTTCCGCCGAGTTGCAAGACCAACTGTGGCAAAACCTAGCGCAGCACTACCAGCAGAAAAATAGAGCCTATCACAATTTGACGCATATCCAAAGTATGTTAGAGCAAGTAGGTAATTGGGAGGAACAAATCGAAGATGTGGAAGTATTACAATTTGCAATTTGGTACCACGATCTGATCTATAATCCGTTGCGAAAAGACAACGAAGCCCGTAGTGCCAAAGCGGCTCAATCAGTACTTCGTCAACTTCATCTTGCACCCGAACGCATACAACAGTGTGCGCATTTGATCCTCTGTACAAAGACCCACCAACTGTCCGCAGATGCAGACTTTACGACTCAGCTAATGGTCGATGTGGATTTGGCAATTCTCAGCCGACCTTGGGCAGCTTACGAAACTTACTATCAACAAATTCGGCGCGAATATTGGATGTATCCCTCTCCAATGTACAGGAAAGGACGGAAAAAAGCACTACAAACCT
>JBCDKV010000643.1:0-3358 GCA_038746215.1 Bacteroidota bacterium
TAAGTAACGGTCAAATAATAACTTCCCGATTTATGACGGCATCTTTTGTCCTGCTACTGTGTTGAAAAGCCTCGCTAGCCAAGAGGATGCCTGCGTTTTTCGCCTTGTAGCAGAACAAAACCTGCTCGGTCAAAATGAGGAACTTATTTTTTGACCGTTACTAAGTACACTGTAAATTAAATTTTTTCGTGTTTTTCGTTGTTTCAATTTGATGAAAAAACAGCACGTAAAATTGACATCAGCCGATCGAGAGAAGCTGAAAAGTCAGCGAAAAAAGGGTCAGCTAAAAGTAAGTACCTATAAGCGTATAGTGGGTTTGCTAGAACTAGATGCAGGCTTGACTTATGAAGCATGTAGTAAAGTGTCAGATTTATCTAGTCGTAGTTTACAAAATTTAGCTAAACGTTATGAAATCGAAGGATTAGGCTGTTTAATAGATTTGCCTCGTCCTGGTCGTCCGATAAAGATCACACCTGAGCAGCGTGATCAGATTACTTTATTAGCTTGTGAAGAAAGCCCCGATGGTTATAGCCAGTGTAGTCTTCGCTTATTAGCTGGTAAAATAGTAGAGCTAGGCTATTGCGAAAGCATATCCCATACTCAGGTAGGTAATGTGCTCAAAAAAAAAAGATCAAACCTCATCTAAATAAGACTTGGTGCATCGGTGTAGTCAATGCGGTGTTTTTATCCGCCATGGAAAATATCTTGCGACTATATCGACTGCCTTATGATGCAAAACATCCAGTTATCTGCTTTGATGAACGTCCATGTTTTCTAATTGGCGATGTCATCAAGGGCTTGGAACTCAAACCTGGTCAAGTTCGTAAAGAACATTATGAATATGCCAAGAATGGAGCATGTTGTCTGCTCATGGCAATAGAACCACTTACAGGCAAACGGATTGCCAAAGTATATGACCAAAGGCGTAAAAAAGAGTATGCTGATTTTATGCAATTGGTCAGTGAATACTGGTCTGATGCAGACCAAATTCGCCTAATACAAGACAATCTCAATACGCATAATGCTAGTTCATTTTATCAGCATCTAGAAGCGCAACAAGCTTATGAGTTGGCACAACGATTTGAATTTCACTATACGCCTATCAAAGGCTCTTGGCTTAATGCCGTTGAAATTGATTTTTCAGCCATTAGTAGAGGCTGCTTAAATCGAAGAATTCCTGATAAACAAACGCTCGAAAAAGAAGTACTTACTTTTGTCAAAGAACGAGAAGAGAAACAAATCAAGATTAGCTGGAAGTTTGACATCACCATGGCTAGAAAGAAGATGAATTCTAAATATGTCCAAGTCAATCCTGCTAATCAAAAATACGAAGTTATTTAATTTACAGTGTACTAAGTGAAAGCACACACGAAGTTTTGAGCAACACTCGAAACAAATCTGAGAAAGCTCTTGAGATCGCGCAACAAGTATGCCCAAAGGTTTTTTATGGACGGAAGCACAAATTATCAGTTATTTTCCTCAGGCAAATAACTGATAATTTGCGTTTCCGTCCGAAAAGAATTACCGAGCATACTTGTTGCGAGATTTTTAGACATTGCCCTGAACTGTATCTGATTAAAATGTTAAGAAAACGAGACTTCGTACAAGCCTAATAGGAGTTTGAGCTTAAAATCTTATCCCTGTCCAAAGAAAAAACAGGCTATAAGCTACGTATTTTTGCTTCAAACCATTCCCACATATTGATGCACAAAGCGCAATAATTTTTCTTCTTCAAAACGATTTGCCATGAGTTGCACTCCAATGGGCAAACCATTGCCGTGTGTACCAATTGGAAAAGCAAGGGCTGGAATCCCCGTCATATTGGCGTGAACAGTAAAAATGTCGGATAAATACATGGCAACTGGATCGTCTTGGAGTGCTCCGATTTCCCAAGCTGTACTCGGAGCGCTCGGCATCAAAATGAAATCGTAGTCGGCAAAAATTTCTTTGGTGCGTTGCCAGATTAGTTGTCGCACTTGCTGAGCTTTGGTGTAGTACGCATCGTAATAACCTGCACTCAGCACAAACGTCCCTAGCATAATGCGCCGTTTCACTTCTTTCCCAAAGCCTTCCGTTCTGGTTTTGGTATAAGTGTCTTGTAGGTTTTGGGTATCAGGACTTCGATAGCCGTAGCGTACGCCATCGTAACGAGCTAAATTAGAGGAAGCTTCGGCGGTAGTTAGTACGTAATAAGCAGGAATGATGTAATCCAAATAATCAAATTCGATGGCATCTACTTCGTGACCTGCCGCTTTCATTTTTTCGATCCAAGCAAAACTTTGTGCTTTGACTTCGGCATCCAATTGCTCATGTTCCAATGCCGTACTGAAGTAAGCAATTTTAGCTTTTCCTTCAAATTTTAAGGACGTCGTATAAGCAGGTACGGGCGTTTGACTCGCTGTACTATCAAAATCGTCGCTACCAGCCATCACCTCTAGTAACTGGGCAGCATCGGCAACATTTTTACTCAATATCCCAATCTGATCGAAGGAAGAACCATAGGCAATGAGTCCGTAGCGCGAAATGCGACCGTAAGTAGGTTTGAAACCAAACACACCACAAAAAGCAGCCGGTTGACGCACCGAGCCACCCGTATCTGAACCGAGCGCAGCTAGGCAAGTATCCATTTGTACCGCAACGGCAGAAGCACCAGAAGAACCGCCAGGCACGCGATTGGGATTTGCACCGTTTTTAGTAGCTCCGTAAAAGGAGTTTTCATTGCTAGAACCCATCGCAAATTCATCGCAATTGACACGCCCAATAATGATCGCATCTTCTGCTAAAAGGCGTTGGATGGCAGTAGCAGAATAGGGTGCTGTGAAGCCTTGCAATATTTTAGAAGCAGCCGTCACCTGGTGATTTTCATAGCAAAGCACATCCTTAATAGCGATAACCATGCCGTAGAGCTTTCCACGTTCCGCAAGTGGTTTTTGTGCTAACGTCTTTGCTCGCTCCATCGCTTCTTCCGCAAAAACTTCAATATAAATATTCAAATCCTGCGTCGCTGCGATTCGATCTAAATAGTATTGCATGAGTTGCTCTAATTGCAGTTGTTTTTCTGCTAGATCAACTTGTATTTGCTCTAAACTATGGTACTTTTTTAACATCTAATATTTCTTTTGGCATACGCAAATTGGCATCTTTCACAAGTACACAAAAGTAGTGGACAGTTTCTAATACCAAAATGTAAATTTATTGCTCTAGCGTTACTAACGCACGACTTATCACTAACCACTTAATCACTCATCACTTCACTACTCATCACTCCAACCGCCGAACCGTCTCCACCGTACCAGCAATGGTTGCTAAAGTCGGCGCAATCAAAAAGCCAATACCTGTCAAAAATAGGAGCAAAAAA
>JBCDKV010000644.1:0-3357 GCA_038746215.1 Bacteroidota bacterium
AGCAAACACCACAGTTGAAGAAAACATTAGGTCCTTTGATGCTCTGGGGATTGGGCGTCGGTTATGTTATTTCTGGGATGTACTTTGGCTGGAATCTAGGACTAGAAAAAGGCGGTACTTTGGGCTTAGCGATTGCCACGGCTTTTATCATCGTGATGTATTTGTCCTTCACTTTCAGCTATACCGAATTGGCATGTGCGATTCCTAGAGCAGGCGGGGCGTTTGCCTATTCCATGCGCGCCTTGGGAAAAGACTGGGGGTTCATCGGAGGTATGGCACAAAACATTGAATTCATCTTCGCGCCTCCTGCTATCGCATTTGCGATTGGAGCGTATTTGAATATTTTTCTACCTAGCGTTCCGATCCTCGCCATTGCCATTGTTGCTTATCTCATTTTCACAGCACTGAATATTTACGGCGTGAAAGCAGCGGCTTCTTTTGAGCTAATCATTACCGTCATTGCAGTACTGGAACTCTTAATTTTTGCGGGCGTTAGCTTACCTGCTTTTGAATGGACGAATTTGGAGAAAAACGCACTACCGAATGGCTACGGCGGCATTTTTGCTGCTATTCCCTTTGCCATTTGGTTTTTCCTCGCCATCGAAGGCGTGGCAAACGTAGCGGAAGAAACCATCAATCCACAGCGCAACGTACTGATTGGTTTTGGTTCAGCTATTTTGACCCTCGTTGTTTTGTGCATCCTGACCTTTACTTCTTCTATCGGTATTGCTGGTTGGGAAAGCATCGTTTTTGCAGCTGATGGAAGCGTTTCTGATTCTCCGTTGCCGCTCGCACTCTCCAAATTATACGGCGAAAATCATTTACTCTACACCCTAGTTACCTCCATTGGATTGTTTGGATTGATTGCTTCTTTTCACGGCATCATTTTAGCCGCAGGACGTACCACCTTTGAGTTTGGACGAACGGGTTTTGCCCCGAAAGCACTTGGTAATATCCATCCTAAATTTCAGACGCCAGCCAATGCTTTAATCCTGAATACCCTCATCGGAATCGTGGCTTTGTTTACGGGTAAGACGGGGGAAATCATCACCATTGCTTGCTTCGGCGCCTTAACACTTTACATCGTTTCCATGTGGTCTATCATCAAATTGCGCCAAAAAGAACCCAATTTAGTACGACCTTTTAAAGTACCTTTCTATCCAATTACACCGATTGTCGCTTTGATGATTGCCTCCGTTGCTTTTGTCGCTATTACTGTTTACAACCCTATTTTAGCACTGATTTACTTTGGAATACTAGGTGTCGCTTATCTTTGGTTTAAATTGCGAAATGGCTAGAAGTCAGTCGTTATACTGCGTGTAGCATAAAAAAGTGCATTTCTATCTTTGTTGATTCGTTGAATACACTACTGGACAAAACACAAATTGAAACACTAAGGACACTTAGAAACGCTAAGATAAGCGGCTAGTGTAGCTATGTAATCTGCTGCTCTTTTCTCCTGTAATCTAAAATGTCCAGTAGTCTATTCGTTGAACTGTTGATTCGTTTAATAAGCTTAGGATCAACGAATTGCAGTTCAACGAATAAACAATTTAAACAGCTAAACAGGTATATTCGGTTGCACAGATTTATCCCATTTACAGTATAGAAGCGAGTGGTCAGACTAGCAAAAGCACTAGGGGATATTTTGAATTGCAAGAGCAGCTACGCGCTAGTCCGTATTCCCCAAATTCCAAGTCAGTTCTGTTTGCCCATTTTCACCAACTTGAATTTGTACTTCTTCTACTTTAGAAAGCTTGTGTTCACTCAATTTATTGCCCAAGGCTTTCCAACCTTTCACGTCGATGAAGTCCGCTAAATCTAGCTCACCTTCCATTTTTTGTCCCTTCACTCGCATACTATATTTGATGCGTGGTTTAGGAGTAAAAGTGGCAAAATAGAGCTTAGAGCTACGGTGATCGGTGATGAAAGAAAAGCGTTGTCCCTGCGTCGAGGTTTCAATGAGGAAACGCTTGACCATCGTCGAACCTCGATTGCCATCGTAATAGACAGCACTGATCGCCTGTGCGGGGTCTAGCTTACCGATTTTAATGATTTCTTTGGGTTCATAGCGGTTAGTGAGTTCAAAATCGGTGAGTTCGTAAGAACCATCTTTGTAGATCACCAATATTTGATCCCCCGTATCGAAATCGCCGAGGTGAATCCCCCTTTTGTCCGTATTTAAACGCCCACTCACTTCGTCCATGTAAATTTCGAGCGCACCTAGGGTCGATTGTCCAACTTCTTTTTGTGTGATTTTTCGTACGGGATACCTGGTCAAAATATTTCCATTAGCACCTCTACCTTTGATGGCAAGTTCTCCAAAATCGAAGTCAAATTGCTTAATTTTTGCCGTAGAAGATTGCGTGAGTTGGACTTGAATGATTTCCGATTCACCGTTTGGATTAGTGGTAAAATAGGTGGTCTTTGAACCCTTAGAGCCTTTAGTCAGGTCGTATTCGCGGTCGCGGGTAATCGCAGAAACATTGAAGCGTTTGACGTAAGTTCTGCCACTCGCCGCATCCAAATACGCCATGTTATAAGTAGTACGCTCGTCTCCTTTTTTCCACACATCAACGTGAATAATATTTTTGCCCACAAATTTTTTGCCTTCAATGCGAGATACCATGAATTTCCCATCCTTTCGGAACACGATGATGTTGTCAATGTCCGAACAATCGCAAATGTACTCGCCTTCCCCTTTTTTTAGGCTGTGTCCAATGAAACCATCCTTTAAATTAGCATAGAGCTTGGCGTTGTTGGCTACAACTTGAGTGGCTTGAATGGAATCAAAAGTCGTGATTTCCGTTCTGCGTTCTCTGCCTTTGCCATATTTTTTCAGTAAATCCTCAAAGTAAGCAATCGCAAATTCCGTCAGATGCGCTAAATCATGCTTCACCTGTTCCAAATCTGCTTCTATTTGTTGGATGCGTTCGTCCGCTTTGAACTTGTTGTACTTAGAAATCCGCTTGATTCTGATTTCCGTCAAACGAACAATATCATCTTCCTCAATATCCCGAATCAGCTTGATGCGTTTATCCTTTTTGTTACTAAAGGCTTCGTCCGAAGGCGTGGTCACGTATTCACGCAAGGCTTCATCAATAATCTGAATGACTGCTTCGAAGCTCTCTGCTTCTTCGATTTCTCGATAAATGCGGTTTTCTATGAAAATTTTCTCCAAACTCGCAAAAAACCACTTTTCTTCCAGTTCACGCTTCTTGATTTCGAGTTCTATACGGAGCAGTTCTTTGGTATTTTCTGTGGAACTTTTCAGTAGCTCTTCCACGGTCAGAAAATAGGGCTTATCGTCTATGATAACGCAAGCATTGGGCGATATAGATTCTTCACAGCGGGTAA
>JBCDKV010000645.1:0-3342 GCA_038746215.1 Bacteroidota bacterium
AGGGCTTGTTCTAATCCAAATAATTTGCCAATGCCCCATCCAAGCAGCGGCATGAGGCTGAATTGAAGTAGGGCTGCTAATCCGATATACTTAGGATGTTTCAATACCCTGCGAAAGTCGTCCACTTGTAGCGTCAATCCCATACCAAGCATAATGATCATCAATCCTGACGCAATGTATGGTTTGAACCAAAGAAAGATGGGTGGATGGGCTAAAGCCAACACACTACCGAGTAGTATCCAAATGGGGAACAGATTGACTATTTTGTTGCGTACGGAAGTTTGCATATTACATTGTGAGCTAAGAGCTTGTTTGGAAATTGATAATTGGTTTCCAAATGGCTCTTTTTCCTCTTTCTACGTTGGAAAAATGCTCACTTATCCAGATAAACTCGCATTTTTCGCCTGAAAGAGAAAAAAGAGCTCATTTTCAACTCAAAGATCAAAATCCAAACAAGCTCTAAAATGTGCGTAGTACACATGAACAGCTAATGAATCATCTTGTTCTTTTGTTCAATGACCATCATATATTAGCCATTTTGCTGTAAATTCCATGATTTTTATGGAGCGAAAGACACTTGTGTTGAAGAATTATCTGTCATTTGTTATTTTTGCAGGCTCATAATCCCACTTCACAATAAAATCACTTCAAACTACACATTTATTAATTAAAATATTCTAAGATGAATCACACCAAATCACTCGTATTGTCGCTCTTGTGCTTTTTGCTTTTTCAGGCTGGCACTTTTGCTCAAAATACATCCAATCACGGTAATAAATTTGAACAATTAGGTACGATGTTGCGTACGCCAAATCCCTATCGAGGAGCAGATGGCGCACCAGGTCCAGATTATTGGCAAAACCGAGCAGACTACGACATTGAATGTACTTTGGATACAGAAAAGCAACAATTACGAGGTTCTGAACTGATTACTTACCACAATGTTGCGCCCAATACCTTGCGTTATTTATGGATACAATTGGATGAAAATCAACATTCTGCCGAAGCAGACAATTTGCGTTTCAATCCCAGTTCCATTCGCGATGTGATGAGTGAAAATGCACTGGATGGACTAGAAGTGTACGAAAGTTATGACAAAACCTACGGGCATCAGATCATGAACGTGACGGATGACAGAGGTAACAAACTGAACTATACCATCAACAAAACCATGATGCGCATTGAATTGCCGACACCACTGGAAGAAGGCGATAAATTTGCCTTTAGAGTGGACTGGAAATACAATTTGGTAGAAAAAAATAATCCTAAAATCAGAAATGCCAGAGGTGGGTACGAATACTTTGAAGATCAAGACGAATACATCTTTACGATTGTGCAGTGGTTTCCAAGAATGTGCGTGTACAGTGATGTCGAAGGCTGGCAAAATAAGCAGTTTACAGGACGCGGAGAGTTTACGCTACCCTTTGGAAATTACGTGGTGAAAATGACCGTACCAGAGGACTATGTAGTAGGATCGACTGGTGAGTGTTTGAACTATTCCGTCGTGCTTTCTGATGCGCAGATGAACCGCTACAACAAAGCTAAGACTGTAAGCGAGCCATTAGAAATCATCACATTAGCGGAAGCTAAAAAGAACGCCAAAGGCAAAAAATCTAAGAAGACAAAAACTTGGATTTATAAAGCGGACAATGTGCGTGATTTTGCTTGGACAGCTAGCCGTAAATACGTCTGGGATGCGATGCCGCACCTCACAGAAGACGGTCGCACGGTGATGTGTATGAGCTACTACCCAGAAGAATCTTATCCAGTCTACAGTAGATATTCCACAAAAGTGGTGGCGCATACTTTGAAAACTTACTCTAAGTACACCTTCCCTTATCCTTATCCCGTAGCGATTTCTGTGGAAGCTTCTAATGGTATGGAGTATCCTATGATTTGCTTCAACTACGGGCGTGCGGAAGAGGATGGCACTTACACAGAGCGTACCAAATGGGGTGCTATCGGCGTCATCATTCACGAAGTAGGACACAACTATTTCCCAATGATTGTGAATAGTGACGAACGCCAATGGACGTGGATGGACGAGGGGATCAATTCCTACTTGGACTACATTACTCAGGAAGAATTTGATCCATCTTTCCCGCTTTCTCGCGCCAATACGCCCAGTAATATTACAGGCTACATGTCTTCGGATAAAGATCGCTTGGAGCCAATTATGACCAATAGTGAAAACATCGTTGGTTTTGGTCCAAATGCTTATTCTAAACCTGCTACGGGACTGAACATGTTGCGTGAAACCATCATGGGACGCGAGCTATTTGATTATGCGTTCAAGGAATATTCCAGACGTTGGATGTTCAAACATCCTACACCTGACGACTTTTTCCGTACGATGGAAGATGCGAGTGGCGTAGATTTGGACTGGTTTTGGAGAGGCTGGTTCTACAGCATTGATGCCGTAGATATTTCCATTGATACGGTTAAATACTACCAAGCAGATTTGGATGCTGATCCAGAAAAGCGCACTTTTCCACGAACTATTACTTACGAAGCGCCTGAGTATGATTTGACGAGAGATCGTAACCAAAAATCGGGTATGAAATTCCCAGCCGTGGAAGATAAAGATTTACAAGATTTTTATTTCAGCTATAAACCTTGGGAAACGGCAGATTCTGTCCAAAATTACGAAGTGAAGCTATACGAAGAAACGTTGAGCAAAAAAGAAAAGACGGACAAATATGGCGATAAGCACTTCTATGAGTTGAAATTCAGCAACAAAGGCGGATTGGTCATGCCAATTATTTTGCAGTGGACTTACGAAGATGGTACAACGGAAATGGAAACCATTCCAGTAGAGATTTGGCGAAAAAATGAAAATGAGTTCACCAAAGCTTTTGCAAAGGACAAAAAAGTGGAAAAGGTAGAACTCGATCCATTGAAGCAGTTGGCAGACATCGACACCAGCAACAATTCGCCAGAAGTCGCGGATACACCAAGTCGTTTCAAGATTTTCAAATCCCACAAATTTCCAGATGAGCCGAATCCGATGCGGAAAGCGAAGAAAGCACGTCCTTAGCGAAGACAAAGCTTAAGTCGTAAAAGAAAAAATTTTGAGCAGATAAAAACTTGTTAGACTTTTCTCAAAAAAAGCTCAATTCAGTGCTATCTACATTGAATTGGGCTTTTCTTTTTTAATGTGCATCTTCCACTCCATTTACTTTTATCGCTTATATTTGTAGCACTCATAAAAACAAATTAAGGGTGTACGAAGTTTTTGGTGATGCTAGAAATAGGACTTGGTCAATCCCTTGAGATCGCGCAACAAGTATGCCTGAGAGTTTTTTATGGGCGGAAACAGAAATTTTTCTAAAAAAATTTCTG
>JBCDKV010000646.1:0-3339 GCA_038746215.1 Bacteroidota bacterium
TATTTTCCTATAAACCAACATTTTATGAACCTGACTGCATGAAAAATAAACCCCGTATCCAGATATGCAGTTAATTGTTCACCTTGTCAGAACCACAAACTGCTGATTTCTAGTTCAATCCTGCTCCAAACAAGCTCTAAGAAAAGCAGCTAGTGTAGCTATGTAATCCTTCCCTCTTCTATCTTGTAAGCCAAAATATCCAGTAATCTAGGGAAGTTTTTAGTAATGCTCATAAGCTCTTGGTCAATCTATATTTCAGTAAGATATTCGGAAAAACAGGACTTTGTACAGTCTTAATTTAATGCTTTTAATTTAGAGCAGGTTTGGGTTAGGATTCAGCAGTAAACAAATCAACACCATCAACAGCTTAAACAAAAAAAAGCAGCTTTTCTGCGGTTGCTTTACGCTCCCATCTGCGTATTCATCCAATTTATGGTGTAATCAAAAATTGTTGTTTGATTGGGTTCATTATGAATTTCGTGAAACAACCCTTTCCAAATTTTTACTTCAATTGGACTTTTAATGCGAGCTTCTAGTGCAATCGTCCCTTTGGGATCAATGATCTGATCTTGTTCGCCGTGCATGGCAAGCAAAGGCGTGGAAAGTTGACCCGAAAATTTGGACACCCGATCCGCAGCTTCTAACATGCCGAGTGCCGTGCCAAAACTAATTTTTCCATGCACCAAAGGATCATTTTTGTAGGCTTCCACTTCTTTCGGATCAGTGGAGATGTGTCTTGGATCAAGATCGTTAGACTGTGTGACGCTCGGCGCGATTTTGCTGACCAACTTACCCGTTTGATACAATAAATTAGAAGGCGGATTGGCTAATTGAATCCAAGCCCCGCTGGTGATTGTACCCGCTATTTCTGGCTCATCTTCCAGCAAAAAATTGAGCACGATGTTGCCGCCCATACTATGCCCGTACAGAAAAATCGGCAGGCTCGGATAGTGTGCTTTTGCGGTAGCTATTAAATGTCGAACTTCCATTAAAAAGTCGTCGTATCGTTCGGCATGTCCTCGTTTTCCTCCAGATCGCCCGTGTCCGCAGTGGTCATTACCGATGACGGAGAAGCTCGATTGGTTGAAGTAGCGCGCCATGTGATCGTAGCGATTGACGTGTTCGCCGAGACCGTGTACCAAGCAGACAACCGCTTTTGGATCATCAGCATTCCAATGGCGGCCGTAAATATTGATTTTGGTTTTTGTTTTCCAGTTGAATTCCGTTTGTAGCATGTATGATCTTAATTTAGAGCTTGTTTGGAGTAGGATTGAACTGTAAATCAATAGTTTGCGGTTCTGACGAAGAAAATAATAGTGACTTTATCGAGATAAACGAGCGATTATTTTCAAAGTCAGGTTCGTAAAATGTTAGTTTACAGAAAGATAGTACTCCAAACATGCTCTTAGGCGTGTACGAAGTTCTTGGCAATGATCGAAACAACTCTCGGTAAGATTCCTGAGATCGCGCAACAAGTATGCACAAAGGAATTTTGTGTTTCCGTCCGAAGAAATTTACTGTGCATACCTGTTGCGAAATTTTCTGACATTGACTAGAACTATACCTTAGTCAAATTTAAAGAAAATGAGACTTATGTACGGGCTTAATTTTAATTTGAGCGCGTCAACATCCCATCATAATCAGGAGACAAAATAATTTCTACTCTTCTATTTCTAGCTTTATTGCTTCTAGTAGTGTTTGGAGCGACGGGAGCATACAAACCTTTGCCCGAAGCGGTAATGCGCTCTGGTTGTACGCCGTTGTTCACCAATTCTTTCGCCACGGAAGTCGCGCGGAGCACACTCAAATCCCAGTTCTTAGTCGCATTTCCATCCGAATCGGTATGTCCTTCTACGATGATGCCTAAGTCTGCATTTTCTCGACTGTTGAGTGTCCTTGCAATTTGACTGATGGCTTGTCTTCCCCTACGACCAATGCTTTGACTACCAGAACTAAACAGCAACTCTTCGCTGAGTTCCAAATAAATTTTACCACCTCGCCCACTGATATTTAGCTCATTGGTCGAAAAATCCCTCAAATCAGAGTTGATAGAGGTTTCCAATTGTCCCATGCGCGATTCTTGCTGATCTAGGAGCGACATCAATTCACCGATTCTACGCTCCCTTTCCACAACTTCATCCTGCATGTAGCTCAAATCATTTTGTGCATTGTTGAGTCGCTGTTCCCGCTGACTCAGCATATACTCCAACTCACCTAGTTCCCGTTCTTTCTGATCGAGCAGCCCTTGTTTTGCAGCCAAATCTTCTGTCAGTCCCATGCGCTCCATAGAAGACGCACCGATCACTCGATTGCTCTGATCGACGATTTTGTTATAGCGCATTAGGATGTCTTGGTAGTTGCGTTGGAGGTTGCGATTGGTCGCCTCTAATTGCTCTAAATCGTAGTAGGAATCAGAAAGCTGCAAATCACTTTCTCGCAGATTTTCTTCCATTCGTAAGGAAGCTTGCCGCAGGGAATCTACCGAATCGGCTTCTTGTTCCCAGTATTCTTTCGCCAAACGCATTTCATCGTACTTACGGGTAGAAACGCAACTGCTCGCTAGCAGAAAAACTAAAAGTAGAAGATAGGATATTGTTCGCATGGATATTATTTTTGTTTCAGGTCGCGGTAATTTATAGAGAAACAGATTTAATGCATAAAGTTAGGAGTAATAACGGTATTTTGCACGAAATTTTAAGCATCCTCACATGAAAAAAACGCTTTACTACTGCTTTTTATTTAGCTACTGCCTTGCTTGTCAACAAAATACGAATGAAAAAAGACTCGCTCAGCTTCCTACTACTAATGCGGAAGGTATTCAGGCAATCATCGAAATACCAGCCGGCACGAATGATAAAATTGAATACAATACCACCAGTAAACGCTTTGAAATCGATAGTATAGACGGTGTGGCTCGGGTCATCAATTTTCTTCCTTATCCTGGCAATTATGGTTTTATCCCCTCCACTTATGTGAGTCCAGCACAAGGCGGAGATGGAGACGCACTAGATGTATTGGTGCTGAGTCCCAGCGTGCCTACGGGAACGGTTTTGTCCATACAACCCATTGCTGTGTTACTGCTCAAAGACAATGGAGAAATCGACAGTAAGATCATCGCTGTGCCGTCGGATAGTACGCAACGCAGTATTCAGGTCGCTAATTTTACGGATTTGTTAATTCACCATCATATGGCAAAGAAAATACTGGAAGATTGGTTTATGAGCTACAAAGGTGTTGGACAAATGGAGTTGGTGGCTTGGGAAGATGAAAAAGCTGCCCTAAGAGAAATAGCAAAGTGGTCGATTTGAGTGCAGAAGTAGTTGAAAGGGGCGCATCTCA
>JBCDKV010000647.1:0-3327 GCA_038746215.1 Bacteroidota bacterium
CACAGTTATTTTTTTCGAGTTCAAGGCGAAAAACGTAGAAGATGCAGGGCATCAGCGAGGCTTTTCAACGCAGAAATCGGGAAAAAGAACAAGCCAAGAATCTTAGATTATTTGTTTCGCATCCCTAAGTCTTTATCTAAAGCTCTGAGATCGTAGTTGATTTATAACAAGTCAAGCTAAAACTACTTTAGCCGAGACCTTCGCTGAACAGGCTATTAGCTCATAGCTCACTGCTAACCGCTCTCCTTACCTTACCAAATAATTAATCCAAAAGAACAGCACCAGATAAATCCACAGTGCATCCAAAAAATGCCAATAAATGATGAGTAGCCGCAATTTCAGTCGCTTCTCTGGATCAGAAAAATAGACCAAAACACTCACCGGTTCTTTCATCTTTTTATAGGCTTTGAATAGGAAAACGCCAAGAAATGGCAACCCACCGATGATGTGCGCAAAGTGCAGCCCGGATATGACATAAAGGTAGGAAGCAGAGACATTGGAATTGATGAAGATATCTTGGGAGAAAAGCTGCCGCCAAGCGACAAATTGAAGCCCCATGAAAATGAAAGAAATAATCATGGTCGCGAGTAGAGCGCGTTGGTAATTTTGGGTATTGTCTTCTAGGTAGGAGCGTTTCGCCCATAACATCGTACCACTACTGGCGAGCAAAATAAGGGTGTTGAAGACAAATAAATTGGGCAGTTTGATGGGTGGCAGATCACTTTGGATTCGGCTATAGACGAAGGAAATCGTCAAGGTCAAGAAAAGTGCCCCCAAACTGATAAGCGTCAAAATGAGCAAGATATTGAACGGGTGAAATGCTAAATTCTGATAGTCTGTCCCGTAATTTTCTTTCGCCTCTTTAGCCATTTTTTCTGTTTTTCTTTGCAGTGCGTCGGCAGCGTTCGCTACAATATTTGACATCATCCCAAACTCGCTCCCATTTCTTTCGCCAAGTGAATGGCAGTCCACACACCTCACACGTTTTGGTCGGTAAATCTCGCTTTTTTCGCTGCTTAGGCATCGCACATCTTGTTTGAAGATAAAACTTGATGCGACGGGAAAGGTTTAGGGGTAGCATGTCAAAATCAGCTCACCACCTTCGGCAAATCCACCCAAAAATTATTGCTATCTAAACCATCCTGAATCATCAACTCCTCCCCATTTAACAATTCTAGCAATGCCAAAAAAGTCACAATGGCATGAATCCGATTGGTGATTCCTTGAAATAAGGCATCAAAAGAAATACGTCCTTTTTGCTGTCGCAAAGTGGAAAAAATATAATCTCGTTGTCCTTGTATGGTATACGGATATTGGATAATCCGATGGACGATTTTTCGCCTCTCTCGCTCTTTTTGTTTAGTGAGAAGTCGCTCGAAAGTGCGTAAGAGTTTGAAGAGCGTCACCGATTCCAGTTCGGCATCGACCAGGGCTTTTTCAGCGATTTTTTTCAATTCGTCACTGCGGTTGCCGCGTTCTTGTTGCTTGGCTCTAGTTTGTTCCAGCGAACGCATTTCTTCTAAAATATCCTTATACCGCTGATACTCTAATAGCCGCTGCACCAGTTCCTCACGTGGGTCGATTTCATTGCCCTCTTCATCGACCGCTTTGCGCGGCAGTAATAGTTTTGCTTTGATGCGACATAGACTTGCTGCCACGACGATAAACTCACTCGCCAGATCAATATTGAGCAACTCCATTTCTCGTATATAGGAAAGAAAGTCATCCGTGATTTTTGAGATAGGAATGTCGTGTATATCTAGTTCATCGCGCTCTATGAAGAACAGCAGTAAATCAAATGGCCCTTCAAATGCAGGCAATTTTATTTTGTAGGTCTCTGTCATCTAGCTATAACTTTTTGGTGTAGACATCGTAAGATAAATCATTATTTGGATAGACTTTTCTGCTATTGAAGTAAAAATTGGAAAAGAATTATTAGTTTTGATGGACAAAATTAAAGAAATGATAGGAGCACTATTCAAATTATTGCTATGTTTGTCCTGTCAACAACTCTAGATTTTTTCTCCAATTTACCATAAGATTAAACAATCGGGTGATTTCTTTTTTACAGGGCGGTGCTGTTTTCAGCATTCGCCTCTTTTGTTTTTTTAACCATTAGCTGTTCAGCGATCGATTAAACTTCAACGCTTTCTTTTTTCATTTCTAGCTTTTCTCCTTTAAAATCAAAAAGCGATACTCAAACACGCTCGAATATCGCTTTTCAATTATCTAAATTCTTTACCGATAGTAACGCTAACCACGAAACTAGCTAATAGCTCATGACTTGTCCCGAGCATCGGGAGCTAGCAGCTAATAGCTCAAAATTACTTATTCGGCTGTGGCGTCGTTCTCAGATAAGGCTTGACAACTTTGTGCCCTTTCGGGAAACGCTCAGGAATGTCCTCTGTCGCGATAGACGGAGAGACTACTACATCTTGTCCATCTTCCCAATCCGCAGGCGTCGCTACGCTATGATAAGCAGTCAACTGCAAAGAGTCGATGACACGTAGAATTTCTAAAAAATTGCGACCAGTCGATGGTGGATACGTCAGCGTCAATTTCACTTTTTTGTCCGGTCCGACTACGAATACAGAACGTACCGTCGTTTTTGCCGTCTGCTCCGGATGGATCATGTCATACAACTCCGCCACCTTGCGATCTTCGTCTGCGATGACTGGGAAGTTCATTTCTACACCCTGCGTTTCCTCTATATCTTTCAACCATTCCATGTGGCTGTCTAGCGGATCGACGCTCACGGCGATGGCTTTTACATTGCGCTTCTCAAATTCTGACTTTAAAGCTGCTGTACGTCCCAGTTCTGTAGTACAAACTGGTGTGAAGTCTGCTGGATGAGAAAACAATAATCCCCAGCCGTCGCCTAACCAGTCGTGAAAAGATATTTCGCCCATAGTGGTTTGAGCGGTAAAGTCAGGTGCTATTTCTCCTAATCTAATTGCCATAATACGTTTAAGTTTTTTTGATTTTAAATGATAGTGGAATTTGTCATTTTGAGACTCATCCATTTACCACCAATACAAATGAACTTCCGCTTTCGTTCTATACTTTTTCGGAAAACAGGAAGATGAAATCGCTCATTTACATCTTATTTACATTCGCTTTTCGCATCATTATTCAAACAAAATCAATTTTTAGACGAAAGTGACCTTTCACAAGACCTGATC
The DNA here is from genome assembly GCA_038746215.1 of Bacteroidota bacterium. GTDB lineage: Bacteria > Bacteroidota > Bacteroidia > Chitinophagales > Saprospiraceae > JAAUTG01. The sequence goes on from JBCDKV010000647.1 coordinate 3,183, forward strand.
AATACCTAGGGCAAACGCATCAAATTCCTTTTTGCTCTTTGATTTATCAAATGATTCAATTTTTCAGCGACATGAGCATGGTATTTGTCTCAAGCCGACGGGCTATTCATTTTGGCATTGCCCCAAAACGAATCAAAAGGTCTAG
>JBCDKV010000648.1:0-3320 GCA_038746215.1 Bacteroidota bacterium
CCAAACCGAAATTTTACAGAAAGCCAGTCCTGTCTTGGAAAACCTCAATTTAAAAGATCCAAATTGCTATGAAAACGTCTTGCGGAATGCAGCAAAGACACTAGGCGTACCAGCGCAAGCCATCACGACTTATTTTGACCTGAAGATAGGAGAAGGTGGCCCAGTAGTAATCGGAAAAGAAAAAAATGTTGTCAGCAGTGAATGGATAGAGAAGGTCAAAAAAATTCAGGATACACTCAGCCAAGAACGAAAAGCTGCCATCGAACAAAAGATACAGTCGCTAGAAGAGGGTAAGGAAACACTTTTTGGCTTTGTTTGGGCAGTGCTTCCAAGCCACAATTACGAAAATCCCGAGCAACATTTTCCCATATATTTCACCAAAGGCACGAATTATAAAAGTAAAGAAGGGATCAAGGATGCCAATAAGAATATTCAAGCGTATCCACACACCATGCCACAGCCGCAGCTCAAATTAGCACAAGAGCTGTTCTTTGCAAGTCAGTCAGAAAGCGCCATGTACCGCTTTGAGCGCATCAAGCATCTGATAGAACACAATATTGATATCCTGAATGGAAGCTATCAGTACACGCTATATGACATGGCTATGCCGCGCTTACCCAAAATATCCGATATGAATATAATCAAGTTCGAAGCAGAAGCTTTGTCTTGTAAACTATCCTTCGAGCTCAAAGATGGACTTACCCATATGACCCGACACCTCACACATGAAGAACAAGCTTTTGACTACACTAAAGTTGTGTATAGCAACGAAGTGTTCTGCTCCACCGATACCCACGCCTATCTTTTCCCAAATTATCAGTTTGAAGAACTGATGACTTTTTTCCCAGAACGGCACAATACCGTTATATTTCCTACCCTGAGTAAAGTAGAAAGCACAAAACTCATCAACCAATTCAAAGTCAATTTTGAAGTATCTGCTTCCGACGATTTACTGCTAGAAGAAGTGACGCTGAAAAATCCCGAATTTCAGGTATTGCTGCGGGAGGCAGGTGATTTCATTCTTTTCGAGCCTCGATTAAAGTACGAAGAACACAGTTTCAATGCCTTCGAGGAAGAAAGCTACTTTATAGAAGATCGTCTGCAGAGGGTCGCAGAGGAAGATCGTTTGTATCTGATTGATTTTCTCAAAAAAGCGCATCCCGAATTTGAACTGGAAGAGGAGGCAGAAATACAAGCTTATTTTTACTTACCTGTCAGGGAAATGATCAACAATTATTGGTTTGTTCATTTCAACGAAGCCTGTGAGGCGGCAGACATAGCAGTTTTAGGGCAGAAAAATCTGAGCAAATTCAAATATAGCAAGCATCGGGCGCAAACGCATATGCACATCAAATCGGGCATAGATTGGTTTGATGTGGAAGCCAGCGTCTCTTTCGGAACGGAACAAGTGAAAATGTCCGATTGGATTAGAGCTTTGCGCAATAAAGAAAACTTCGTCAAACTCAAAGATGGTTCGCTGGGTATTTTGCCAGAAGAGTGGCTGAAACAAGCTGCCAAAGTCATCGCGGTGGCAGATGTCGAAAAAGGGCAGCTCAAAATATCTAAATACCGTTTCAACGTTATCGAAGACCTGTTTGAAGATTTGGATGATCAAAAAATACTAGAAGAACTGAACGAGAAGAAACGGCGGCTGCAAATGGTGGATACCAACAAAAAATACGAACTGCCAAAAAATGTCACCGCCACTTTGCGCGATTACCAAAAGCACGGTTTTGAATGGTTGATGTTTCTCAATGAATCGGGCTTTGGCGGTATTTTAGCGGATGATATGGGATTGGGTAAGACCCTTCAAGTCATCACTTTGCTAGCTGACCAAATAGACAACGAACCTTCGCTTGTTATTGTTCCTCGAAGTCTGCTGTTCAACTGGGGAGCAGAACTTGACAAATTTTGCCCTGATCTGAAATACGTCATCCACCACGGACCGAATCGCGACAAAGACCTCAAAGCAATTTTGCCCACCGATATTATCATTACCACCTACACCACGGCGGCTCTAGACATCCAAGTATTTAAAGATTTCAGGTTCAATTACATCGTATTGGATGAATCGCAAGCCATCAAAAATCCAGATTCCAAACGCTACAAAGCTATGCGTCTTTTGCAATCCAACAATAAGATTGCTATGACGGGAACGCCCATCGAAAACAATACTTTTGACCTTTATGCCCAATTGAGCTTCACTTCGCCTGGATTGCTGGGTTCGATGACCAGCTTCAAGAATAACTTTTCTATTCCCATCGACAGCCAAGGTGATATAGAAGCTGCCAATCTACTCCGTAAACTGATTTTCCCATTCATATTGAGACGAACAAAAGAACAAGTTGCCAAAGATTTACCCGAAAAGATCGAGACCATCATCTACTGCGAAATGGATAGAGCGCAGCGTAAACTCTACGACAACCTCAAACGGCAAATCAAAGAAGACATCGAATCGGAAGTAGAAGAGAAAGGCGTGAATAAATCTAAATTCAAAATTCTGGATGGTTTGTTGCGGCTTCGGCAGATGTGTAACTCTCCTTTGCTCATCAACAAAAGCTTTACTGGCGCAAATGCTAATTCGGTGAAGATCAACACCTTGATGGAAAATCTGACCGAAGCTTTAGACCAAAAACACAACGCACTAGTCTTTTCACAATTTACCAGTTTGCTAGCGATCATTAGAGAAGAACTCGACAAGCGTGGCATTCGTTACGCCTACCTAGACGGCAGCACGACCAAGAGACAGGCGCAAGTCGATAAGTTTATGAACAACAGTGAAATCCGTATTTTTCTCATCAGTATCAAAGCGGGCAATACGGGCATGAACCTCGTCAAAGCAGACTACGTCTACATCGTCGATCCGTGGTGGAATCCAGCTGTGGAAGCCCAAGCCATTGATCGAACGCACCGTATTGGACAACAGAATAAGATATTTGCCTACAAACTCATCTGTAAAAATACTATTGAAGAAAAAATCTTGAAGCTGCAAGCCAAGAAAAAGAAACTCGCTTCTGATATTATTCAAACAGATGAAAATGTGTTGAAGTCTTTAGATAAGGAAGAATTGATTGCGTTGTTTGATTGAGGTAATTGATTTACCAAGTCGTGAAAATCTGTTAAAAAACAATTAGAGGTGTACGAAGTCTTAGTTTTCTTAACGTTTTACTTAGAGCATGTTTGGAGCAGGATTGAACTAGAAATCAGCAGTTTGTGGTTCTGACAAGGCGAAAAATTAACTGCATATCTGGATACGGAGTTTATTTTTCATGCAGTCAGGTTCATAAAATGTTGGTTTATAGGAAAATACTGCTCCAAAC
>JBCDKV010000649.1:0-3312 GCA_038746215.1 Bacteroidota bacterium
AGAACTTGTGTTTCCGTCCACAAAAAAAATCTATGTATACTTTTTGTGCGATCTCAAGAAAGCTACTAGGATTTATTCCAAGTATTGCTTAAGACTTCCTACACTCATATTCTATAATTAGCAGACGATGCTAATTACACAAAACTTCACCATCAATTCGACAATTAAGCAATTTTATAATTCAACTATCTGCACAGATTCATCCCGTCTACAGCATATTTAGTGTCCACAACCAATCGGCGATCCATCTGGTAATTTCGGCATCGCTGGTATTTTAAAAGCTGCTGGATCGTTGAAAAATTGTTGGATTTGAAACTGCAAATACATTTCTTGTGCCGTATTAATCGAGCCAATGCTTTCGTTCCACTGGCGGATGTAATTCAAAGCAATGGCATTCACTTCCTGTAAGCCTTCTTTGTGATTGGCTAAGTGCAATAAATGATGCAAAAAGAGCCTTTCGGTATTATTGGCAATCGTCTGTTCAAAGCGCGATTGACTTAGCTTGGCATTCAAAGATTTGTGAATCTGCGCGAAGTATCGATCCAAGGAATAGTCTAGCTTTGCTCTTCCGTATTGCTCGACGATGCGTGCTAAGCGAGCTGGATTCAGCAATAAGCTTAGACTTTGGTTAGCAGCAGATTCTGCCGCTGCAATCGGATCAAAAGTCAGTCCCGTATGAATTTTAAATAGTTCTCGATCCCTTTGGTAGCCCATGGGCTGGGGTGGAATTAGCTTCGTGATGTGTTCTGGCACTGTCAAAAATTTGGGATCAAGTGTTTTTAGAATAGCATCCAAAGCTGCCTTTTGCGATTTACTATCTACAGGTTCGTTGGTAGTTTGTCCATCTCCTCTGACGGCGTATGTATAATGTACGCCACCAATGGCTTTCACGGCTGCTTCTACCTGATAGCGATGCGCGAGATAGAGTGGGACAAGTACGTTTTCCAAAGTAGCCATCGGCGCACCTACAGGAATATTTTTTGCTGAAAACTGAGCAAGTGCTTTGGCTCTTAATTCGATAATTCGATTGAGTTCTGCGGCTCCAGATGCGCCATTATCCCAGAGGTGTCCAAGTGGATTTGCGCCACCTTGTGGGCGAGCATCTTGATCGGAAATATAATGGAAACCCATTTCGGTGTTCTGCTTTAAAATCGCTTTTAGGGCGTCTGCCTCTTTCGTCTCTTTAGAGAAATCTTGATAGCCATATAGAATGGTGCGTTTGTCCCATGCGCCAATGCCAACATCGTAAGCTTCGGCAAAACTAACTTCTCCCTTATCGTCTAATTCGATGTAAGGATGCGGATAGTCCATGACCGAAGCGCGATCATTCACACTCGCCGCGAAATTGTGCGCCAAACCGAGCGTATGTCCTACTTCGTGCGCAGAAAGCTGACGCAGACGTGCCAAAGCCATTTCCAACATCCGAGGATCGGGTTGTTCACCGTCTATGTATGCTTCCAGAAGTCCTTGCGCAATCAAAAAATCTTGGCGTACTCGTAGCGAACCCAAAGAAACGTGTCCTTTGATGATTTCGCCTGTTCTAGGATCATAGACGGATGCGCCATAAGACCAACCGCGCGTGGAGCGATGCACCCACTGTATTAAATTATAGCGCACATCCATGGGGTCTGCGTCAGCGGGCATTTCTTTTACTACAAAGGCATTTTGATAACCTGCCGCTTCGAAGGCTTGATTCCACCAACTCGCTCCTTCGATCAGGGCAGATTTGATGGGTTCAGGTGCACCCCGATCTACGTAGTAAATGATGGGTTCGACGGCTTCGCTCATTTTTGCGCTGGGATTTTTCTTTACCAAACGATGCCTTCTGATGTATCGTTTCATTAAAGGTGATGCAATAGGCGTCGCATAATCGTGGAAGCTCAACGCAAAATAGCCTGATCTTGGATCAAAAACCCTAGGTTGGTAGTTGTCGTCGGGCAATTCCACAAAAGAATGGTGCTGACGAATAGTGATTGCATCGGAAGAAGGCGTAACCGAACGAATGTAGCCACCTTTTGCTTGCCCCGTAAAGGTCAGCGTTGCTTCTAATTCTGTATTTTTCGGGAAGTTTTTACACATTGGTAAATAGACCGCAGAGCGTGAAGCATCCAATTTGTAGCTTCCTTGCTTACTACCGCTCAATCGCTGAATGACGCCGTGTGCATCTCGCATTAAAAAGCCCGTGGCATCCACTAAGACTTGATCGCCTTCTACTGCACTCACTTTAAATCCGTACAAAATAGACTGCGCAAAAGCTTGTTCCACCGATTTGCTTTCCTCAGGATTATCGCTGATGGCGCGATAGTTGTAATTGGGTTGCACCAGCAGTATTTTCGGTCCGCTACGCATAAATTTCACCACGCGATTACCTCCCAACTGACCTCGATCCAGCCCAATGTCATTAGACCCGATACCTGCGGGCAATGAATTGACGTAGAGAAATTCAGTATCTAATTTATCAATGACTAGCCAAATTTTTCCTGTCTTTGCTTCCCAATAAAAATCGAAGTAGCCATCGTATTTTTCGAGATTTTTTACCTTTTCTGCAATACTAGGCATAGCTTTACTGTCTTCTTTTTGAGCAGTCGCTACCGTAGCTATGAATAGTAAAATAAAGAGTAGAGCGATATTAAGTTTCATCTGTAAATGATTTGCAAATATTGTATTAGGCGTGTACGAAGTCTTTTCAATAATGAGAAGAATCCAAGTAAGGCTCTTGAGATCGCGCAATAAGTCCCTTCGGATAGGAATAATATTGTTGCTAGATAAACTTGTTTCGTAAAGTAAAAATATAGCTTTTTGGTGTGTTTATCTAAAAAAAGTAGTTGGAAGACCCATTTCTGCCTGAAAGACTTTTGAGAATACAATGTTAAGTAAATAAATAATTAAGCATACTAATTTGCATACTCTATCTGGAAAAAGTGTATTTTCTTTTTTGTTGATTTGTTGAACTGTTTATTCGGCTATCATTCTAAGGTTGTAACCGCATATTGATCGGTAAGCCCTCAGGATTGCCGAGCAGCTATTAACAGTAGGCTCGGCAATCCTGAGAGCTTACCAATCCAGTGGGTTCAAATTCCAATCTTAGAAGAGTAGCCGTTTATTCGTTTAATATTTTCAAGATCAACACATTGCAGTTAAATAAGGCTACAATTCTAGCGTTGTAAAATTTGAGGTCTTGATGACGGGTAGATAAAGCGATCTCCGATGGTGGCGTTAGCGCCGATGCTGACCTGTTCGCGGATCAGGCTGTTTGCGCCAATGCTGCTGCCAGTGCCGACATAGGATTGCGGACCGATCATCGTATTGGCG
>JBCDKV010000650.1:0-3310 GCA_038746215.1 Bacteroidota bacterium
GCAAAAATCCTACACCACTCGCCAATCAGTACTTAATCTTGCAGTTTGACTTTTCTCAAATTGATACGTCTTCTTTTGAGAACACTTTTAATGGTTTTTTGAATAATGTCAAAATGGGTGCTTCCATTTTCTATGGTAGCTATCCACAGTTTTTTAGTGAAGAAGACATTAAAAGAGTAGAGACCTATGATTTTCCTGCAAAAGTCATTCAAGACGTACTAAAGCAAGTTGAAATTAAAATTCCTAACCAAAAAATCTATCTGCTCATAGACGAATACGACCATTTTGCCAATGAAATTCTGTCCTTCCATTACAATGATTTTATGACGATGGTCGGCAAAAATGGTTTTGTTCGCAAGTTCTACGAAGCTATTAAGGTGGGGACATTTAAGGGAGTCATTGATCGTTTGTTTGTGACAGGAGTTTCGCCAATTACATTGGATAGCTTGACGAGTGGATTTAATATTGCGATGAATATTAGTCTGCGAAAAGAGTTCAATGAAATGACTGGCTTTTTAGAAGAAGAAGTTTCCGATATATTAAAAAATATAGATGTTCCTGCTGATAACTTGGAAGCTGTCATGGAGGATATGCAGGCTTGGTATAATAGTTATAAATTTAGTTTAGAAGCTGAACAGTCAGTCTACAACTCTAATATGATCTTATATTTTGCAGCAGAATATGCGCTGAGCAAAAAATATCCACAGGAACTGCTCGATCCCAATATTGCTAGTGACTACAACAAAATTCGCCGCTCCTTTAAAATCAGAGGGCAAGAAAAAGAGAATTTGGTGCATCTCAATCAATTGGTGACCACGGGAGAATTACAATCACAATTGGTGCGGCAGTATGACCTTGCCAAACGATTCAATCGAAGTGATTTTATTAGTCTATTATACTACCAAGGTATCACAACGATTTGGGAGACAGACTTTGATATTGTCACCTTCAAAATGCCTAATTATGTCATCAAACAATTGTATTATCAGTATTTCCATCAGGTCGTTTTGGAACAATCAGGCTTGGATGATGCCCAAATAGATGTCAGTGCAAAAGTGAGAACGTTAGCTAAACACAACGATATTCAGCCGCTGGTTGCGTACACGGAATCCCTCCTCCAAGAACTCTCCGTTCGAGACAGGATTCGCTTTGATGAAAAACACATCAAAACCATCTTCACGTCCGCTTTTTTCACTTCTGGTATTTATACCATCCACAACGAATGGGAAGTGAAAGTGCCAATTCAGCAAGGCAAAACGGGCAAAGGATTTGTGGACTTATTTTTACAAAGAAGACAACCGTATGCCACCAAATATCAATTCGCCATTGAGTTCAAGTACATCAAGCAAAAAGATCAGTCCAAATTAGAAACAGTCAAAGCAGCCGCTATCGAACAGCTTCAAACTTATCTGCAACATGATGATTATCTGAAAAAGTTGGATGATTTGAAGGCTTATGTGGTGGTTTTTGTGGGTGTGAAGGGAGAGATAGTGGAGTTGGAATCTTGGTGAAACTTACTGTAATTAATACTCTTTTGAGAGGATACATCTGGTGTAGTCCTTGCCTTTTCCTATCCTTACAAAGTAGAAGAGTCATCCGTAGCTTTGAGTGAAATACCTAGCTACGGATGATGTTTTTTTGTGATCAATTAGCTACGGATGACTCTTTATGCTTGTTATATTTTTTTTGAAAAAGTTATTGAAGCCCTTCGATACTATTGCTCAACAATAATCTTTTTCGTCTTTGTCTCTGCTTCTGTTCGCAATACTACCAAATAAATCCCTGCCTTCAATTGCGTCAAATCTAGCTCCAATTGATGTGTACCCACATTTTGTTCTACTTGACTGAACTGCTGAATACTCCTACCTTGCAAATCAAACAAACTGATTTGCACCTCACCGCTTTCTGCCAATTCATATACGACATTCGTGTAAGCCTGAGCAGGGTTGGGCTGCACTTGCAAGCTTAGTGATGGTGCAATAGATGCTGAACGTTCCTCTACGGTTTCTTCATTTGCACTACTACTTGTTGTAGTCACACATTCCGCAATGCGTGCCGTGAAATCACTTTTTGCATGGAAATCTTCAGAGAGTGTGATACTTTCTCCTGCTTGGAAAGTCACTTCGACGGCGACATCCACTTCTACTGCTCCTGTAGTCGTAATCGTTTGACTTGCTCTGCGATAATCATTGGAAAGTGGATCGGCTGTGATATTGATATTGGTATCTTCACAAACACCTTGATAAGGATTTGGTAAACTCAAATGCTGTGGTGCAATTGGATTTTCAATCGTATTATCGGGCAGTTGCCAACGCACAGCTACGTGATCGCCACCTGTTCCTTCTTTGTGTAGAGCTTGTAAGAAGTAGGTTTGTCCTGCATTCAAGTAGATTTGCCCAATGACATTGTTGGAATTTTGAGAACTGAATTTATCCCATTCATCTACATTTGTCCAACCATCAAAATAGGCAATTCTTCTGATGCCTGCTTCACTCGCACTCGTACTCAACCACAATTCACAATCATCATCACCTGCAATCCAAAACGTATAATTACCCGACTGTGGCGGACAAAGCATGGCGGAAAGTTTACTGCCGTAGTTAAAGCCAAAGCCATTGATACCTTGAAAACCATTGGTGCGGACATAGACTTCATCGGGCATATTTGGATAAGTCGCTAGACTCGTGAAATCCGCAATATTTGTGCCGCCTACATCTGTCCAAATTTCATTCAAAACCTCACCTGTTCCCATATTTTCATCACAAGCCATTTGATACAGATCGAAAGTGATCGTATTGCTATAATAACTGTAACCACTATCTTCTACCTCGATTCGGAACTGATAAGTACTCATGCTCATGGGCGCAGCGACTATGGTTTGGATCGTCACTTCATCACCAGCATTGATCGTTGGTAGAGTGGCAGCAGTTGAGGTATTGAAATTGCCTAAACCATGTTGGAATGTCGCATTGATATTGGTATTTGTACCTACATAAAGTGTTCCTGTCAATTCCCACTGATCGTTGCCTAAGAAGCGCGCATTTAGTGCTTCTACTAAAGGTGATTCGTAGGCAGATAATTGGAATGATTGAATTGTGCCATAACTGATGCCGCCATCATCAATCACATAAGGACGATAGTAATAAATGCCGCCCAGCGATAGATCACTAATTAGAATGCTGTAGCTGTCATTATCTGTGAGTGTGTTGCTGTAAACCACTCGATTAGCATTTTCTAAATTCAAGTCTCCATTGAATAAGGAATAGACAAAACCTGCTTCCAAAACATTCATACCGTCCGTGTAAGTCGC
>JBCDKV010000651.1:0-3301 GCA_038746215.1 Bacteroidota bacterium
GTTTTGGTGATTAAAAGGGAGAATTATCGTTCCTATTTCATGTAGTCGCACCCGAAAATCTATAAAGGAGGATTTTCGGGTGCTCAAAGGGGTTCTTAAGGGCAAGAAGCGTTAATTTTTTAACGCTTCTTGCCCTTAAAATCCCCCCAGCAGAAAGTTTTTCACCTTTGAAAAAAACTTTCTGCGACATTTTGAGATGCACTCGATTTCAAGCAGTAATGAGGTTATCTTTGATGGCTTTTGTAAAAAATCATCGAAGGATAGCCTCACTATAAATAATGCTCAGCAATTCTTTTTGAACACCTGAATTGCTGATTTTTATTTGAGCGTGTACGAAGTTTTGAGCAATGCTTGAATAAATCTTAGTGAAGCCTTTGAGATCGCGCAACAAGTATACCCAAAAGTTTTTTATGGACGGAAACACAAATTTCAAGGAAAAATAAGGGCTGTACAGTCGTTATTCGCATCAATAATAATAATCACCAAACAAGCTCTAACCATAATCAAAAAATATTCATTTAAGCAACAACTATGAGATTAAAACTAGCAGTACTAGACCTCTACGACGGAACACCCAATCAGGGGATGCGCTGTATCAAAGAGATTTTGAGTGGCTACGAAAATGTGCTAGATTGGGCGGTATTCGATGTGAGAGCAAAACACGAGCTGCCCGATACCAGCTACGATATTTATATTTCCTCTGGCGGGCCAGGCAGTCCTTTGGATGGCGATGGCATTTGGGATGTCCAGTATTACGACTTGATTAACCAGCTTTGGGCATGGAATTTATCCGATGCGCCAAGAAAAAAGCACGTCTTTTTCATCTGCCATTCCTTCCAGATGGCTTGTCACCACTTCAAATTGGGTAGCATAGTACCTAGGAGATCCATGTCTTTTGGTACCTTTCCTGTCCATAAAACCGATCAAGGTACTAAAGAATTGGTATTTGATGGACTAGAAGACCCTTTCTATGCGGCGGATTTCCGTCGTTGGCAATTCATCCAACCCAATGCAGAACGCTTCGAAGAAATTGGTGCTTCTATTTTGGCTTTGGAAAAAATACGACCACATGTTCCGCTGGAAAGAGCCGTCATGGCTGTTCGATTTTCGCCCGAAATGATCGGCGTACAATTTCATCCCGAAGCCGATGCGGATGGCATGATCGACCATTTTAAGACGGAAGAACTGAAGGCAGAAATTATTCGTAAACACGGGGAAGAGAAGTACCAAAGCCTCATGCGTGATTTACACATGCCCGACCGAATCGAGCATACCCACAATACCGTGATTCCTAATTTTATGGACAATGCGATCAAAAGATTGCTGGGCGTGCTGTCGAATGATAAGAATCCGTCTGATGAAATCGTTCGTAAGTAGGTGGACTTAAGTAAGCGTCACAATTTGAGCGAGTTATTTTTTGAGCTAAAAGTGCTTAAAAATCGTTGCATAGCCGTAGCTACGGGACTATTTTTAAGTGCTTTTATCTCAGAAAAGAGCCGTTCAAAAGTGTCGATTATTTGAGTCTACCTACTTAAGTAAGTACTTGGGAAATTACTGGAGAACAAACCCCAACTTTCCAATGTGAGAATTACTGCAATAAGCTCTAATTTGAGGACGAGCGGCAGTTTATCATACGCTTATGAATCTTCCTTTCCAAATTGCAAGGCGGTACTTATTCGCGAAAAAATCGACCAACGCAATCAATATCATTACGGGGATTTCCATCTTCGGAATCACCATACAAACAGCGGCTTTTGTATTGGTACTGTCGGTCTTTAATGGATTTGAAGAGTTGCTATTGAGCCTATTCAGCAATTTTAATCCCGAAATAAAAATCACGCTAGAAAAAGGCAAAACCTTCGATGAAGATACCATTGATCTAAAACAATTGATGGGAATAGCGGGCGTGGCGCAAGTGGCTAGAACTTTAGAGGAAACCGCCCTTTTTGAATACAAGGACAATCGCGTATTCGGCACAATCAAAGGTGTGGATACGAGCTTTCAAACGGTGACGCCCATTGATTCGACGATTCAAGATGGACGCTTCCTGCTACGATTGGGCGAGATGTCTTTTGCCGTGATGGGAGCGGGTATGCGCGCTAAACTACGGGTGGACTTAGACGACGAATTTACGGCACTAAACGTCTATATGCCCAAACAAAAGCGTGTCGGCCCACTTGAACAACCTTTCCGCAAACAATTTCTTTATCCAATTGGTGTTTTTGCTTTCCAACAGGATTTCGATAATAAATACGTCCTCACACATCTCGACTTTTGCCAAGACCTGCTCAATAGGCCCAATCAAATTAGCGCCTTAGAGCTGAAACTAGATGCCGATGCCGATGTAAAAAGTACCCAAGCTGCCATCCAATCGCTGGTCGGTACAGCTTTTAAAGTAGAAGATCAGTACCAGCAAGAAGAGACCTTTCTGAAAGTGATGAACATCGAAAAATGGTTAGGTTTTGCCATTCTGAGCCTGACGCTACTCCTGATTGCTTTCAACTTAATTGGCTCGCTTTGGATGATTGTTTTGGAAAAGAAAAAAGACATTGCCATCTTGAAATCTATGGGCGCACAAGACAAAAGCGTCCGCAATATTTTCCTATATGAAGGACTATTGTTGTGTACCATCGGCTTGGGTATCGGGTTTGTATTGGCACTACTCTTTTACGTGTTGCAGAAAAATTTTGGTCTCATCCGAATTGCACAAGGTTTCATCATCGACTACTACCCTATCAGCATCCGAGCGATGGATTTTGTAGCTGTCACGATGGTTGTTCTCTTGGTTGGCTTTTTGGCTTCTCTACCTGCCGCCTTCCGAGCAAAACGAATTTCAGCGATGGTGCGAGAGGAGTAATCGGACAATGGATGCTACTCGCACTTTGTTCTTATCCCATCAAATGATAGCGGAAGCTAGTTTTTTCTTTCGGACTGCTCACGCCACCGTTGTCAATAGATAATAATGCTAATAACGACTGTACAAATCTCATTTTTCCTGACATCTGACTCAGATATAGTTCAGGTCAATATCCATCAATTGAGCAACAAGTATGCTCAGTAATTCTCTTCGGACGGAAACACCGATTCTCAGTTATTTTTCTCAGAAAAAATAACTGAGAATCGGTGTTTCCGTCCATAAAAAATCTTTAGGCATACTTGTTGCGAGATCTCAAACACTTTACTAAGAGCATGTTTGGAGCATTATCTTCCTGTAAACCAGTATTTTCCGAACCTGACTTTGAAAATAATCGCTCGTTTATCTCGATAAAGTCGCTATTATTTTCTTCGCCAGAACCGTAAA
>JBCDKV010000652.1:0-3291 GCA_038746215.1 Bacteroidota bacterium
CCCATCCGCGAAGCGGTTCTCTCGCTTAAATATTCACTGAATATTTACCTAAAGGATCGCTCGTTCATCTCGATAAAGTCGCTATTATTTGCTTCGCCAGAACCGTAAACTACTGATTTACAGTTCAATTCTGCTCCAAACAAGCTCTAAGTAGTCTTTCAAGGACTAAAAATGAAGTGAAATCGGAAAATACCGCAGTGAAATCAGTAAGTAGCTATTTTTAACGATCATATTGAGCAGTGAAATGGTCGCATAGATGGATGAGATTGGAAAATATACCATAAATTTACCCATTGTTTAACACTAAGCTTTGATCTAATATGCTTCGACTTGTACTATCTATGCTCTTCATCGGTGTTTGCTGTGCTACCTTGGCGCAAAAGCGAGATAGTATGTATCAATTAGCGCAAACCACTGAGGAGGATAGCAGCAAGGTCGCTTTGATGAATTGGGTGATCGCTTCTCTATTGACGGATTATCCAGATAGTGCCGTCGTATTGGGGAAACAAAATGTGGAAGTAGCTGCTGATCTTAGCGATCCCTTATTACTCGGCGAATCTTATTTGGTGCTGGGCAATGCGATGCGAAGATTGGGGGACTACGAAGACGCCATTGCTGCTAATGAGCAAGCCATTGCCGCCTTTGGAGTAGCAGAAGATAGCTTACAATTGGCGAAAGCCTACCAAGGACTAGGCAATGTGTATCGACAGACTGGCGACTATACGACTGCGCTAGATTTACAGATCAAAACCAGTGAAATACAAGCGCGAAATGATGCGCCTAACACGGATCGAGCGAGAACCTATAATCAATTGGCGACGATCTACCAAGCTGTGGAAGATTACGAAAAAGCGGTGCGCTATTTTCAGAAAAGCCTAGCGATTTGGGAGGACTTGCAAAAACCACAGATGATCGCCATTTGCTACGTAAACATCGGTGGGCAACTCATTGCGCTGGAACGCTACGAAGAAGCGGAAACGTATTTACAGCAAGCCAAAGCCTTGTTCCAAGATTTGGGTTTGACTTACGGTATCAGTGCTAGCGTCACCAATTTGAGTGAACTGTATCAAAAGCAGCAAAAATTTGCCTTGGCTAAAGAGAACATCCTAGAGGCGATGGATTTTATTCAAAAACGGGGCGACAAAGGTCGATTGGCAATGTCCTATCAAACCCTCGGTAAAATCGAGCAAGCCCAGCAGCACTATTCAGATGCCATCGCTGCGTACGAAAAAGCATTGACGCTGGCGGACTCCATTGGTAAAAAAGCTAGTGTTCGAGATGCCCAAAAATCTTTAGCAGAAGTTCACGAGCAACAAGGCAATTACCAACTAGCGCATCAATTTTTGACCCAATACATCACGACCAAAGATCAAATCTTTGACGAAGAAAAGTCTGCGCAATATCAAGAACTACAAACCAAATACGAAAGCGCACAAAAAGATCAGGAAATTGCTTTTCTGCAAGAGAAGCAAACCATCGAAAAACACATCCGTACTGGCTTAATTATTGGCTGTTTGGTCTTCCTCCTACTCGCAATACTGATCTATGTATCACTGTACGCCGCTCGTCGTTCTAATCGTTTGTTATTGGAAGAACAAGCCGTAAATAGGAAATTATTAGCTGCTCAGGAAAAGCTGTTGGCGCAATTGGAAAATACCCAAGCACAATTGATTCAAAATGAGAAAATGGCATCCATTGGACAATTGACGGCTGGTGTGGCGCACGAAATCAACAATCCAATTAGCTTCATCAATACCAATATTTTGGCGCTAAAAATGGACTATTTAGAAATCAAATCTTTACTTAATCAACTGAATCAGTTGAAAATCGAAACCAGCACGAAGGAAGACTGGGCAGCCATTCTGAAGATGAGTAAACGTTTGGACACCGCTTATCTGAGTGCAGAAATAGACCAACTCATTAATGCAATAGAAAGAGGCGTAAAAAGAACGCGAAACATTGTGAAAAGTCTATCCATTTTCTCTCGAAAAACCACAGAAAAATTTGAATTGGCGGACATCAACGAAGGCATTCGATCTACCCTGATGCTAGCGAAAACAAACATTCCTAAAAAGATTGAAATTCGTACTGATTTAGCCGATTTACCCGCTATTGAGTGTCAGATCGGTCCCATCAATCAAGTCTTTATGAACATCATCAACAACGCCGCGCAAGCCATCGAAGAAGCAGGTGAGATTGAAATCAAATCTTGGCAAGCAGCGGATTACATCAAGGTCAGTATTCGGGACAGTGGCAAAGGCATGGACAGCAATACCAAAAGTCAGATTTTCGATCCTTTTTTCACCACCAAAGACATCGGAAAAGGGACAGGACTTGGACTATCTATTAGTTACGGTATCATCGAAAAACACAAGGGAACGATAGAGGTAGAAAGCGAGGAAGGGAAAGGGAGTTTATTTTTGATTAATTTGCCTGTGGAACAAACTCCATCCACATCCAAAATATCATAGCAATGAGTCAAAAATACCATCTACTATACGTCGACGACGAAGCGGATAACCTCTTTGCTTTCAAAGCTGTTTTTCGCCGCTATCATCGCGTCACCTTAGCAGAAAGTGGTGCGGCAGCACTAGATATACTGGCAAAGGAGCAAGTGGATTTACTCATTTCCGATCAGCGGATGCCTGGAATGACGGGAACGGAATTATTAGAGCAAGTACGTACGCAATATCCCAGTGTAGTCAGGATGATACTGACGGGTTATAGCGATTTGAACGCGATTGTAGATGCCATTAATAAAGGAAAAATTTATCATTATTTCACCAAACCTTGGGATTTTGAAGAGGTAAAACTAGTCATTGAAAATGCGCTCGAAACCCTGCGACTACGAAAAGAAAATCAAGCTTTACAGCTGAGAAATGCCCAATTGGAAAAAGCCAATGCCCTTTCACAAATCGAAGTATTGAAGGAGCAACTCAATCCACATTTTCTCTTCAATTGCATCAATATTTTGACGGCACTCATCCCACAAGATGCCGAACGTGCGGTGGTCTATGCCAATAATTTTGCAAAACTCTATCGAAAACTGCTAGCGGTAAAAGACCAAACCATCGTGAGTTTGGAACAGGAACTGGATTTCACGGGACACTATATTGCTTTGCAAAAAACCCGATTTGAAGATAGCTTGGTGGTCACTACAGACATTCCAAACGAGCGCAAGCAGGACTGTTTACCACCTTTCACTCTACAATTACTGCTTGAAAATGCCATCAAACACAACATTATATCAGCGCAAATGCCTTTGTCGATTCGCATAGGTATTGACAACGA
>JBCDKV010000653.1:0-3287 GCA_038746215.1 Bacteroidota bacterium
AGTGGCTGTGAATAGATTGTGGAAAAACATGTGCTTTAATTTTTTTGTACAGTTTGAAACCAAGCCTGCTGAATTGGTACCGTTTAAGTAATATTAGTTAAAAAATTAAAATATATCAGCTTTGATTGGTCAGTAGTTATACTGTAAACGGGATAAATCTGTGCAAACGAATATACCTGTTTATCTGTTTAAATTGTTTATTTATTGAACTGCAATACGTTGATAATAAGCGTGTTAAACAAATAAACAGTTCAACAAATCAACAAAGATGGAAATGCATTTTTTTATCCCAAACGCAGTATATTATTTGACCGTTACTAAAGCGTCAACTACTTTTGCAATTCAGATAAACTTATCAATTTACATGCTCAAGCTTTAGCGGTTTTGGGAAAACCAATTATTTCAACTAACGACACATAAAGCAACAATTCATGAAACTTTGGCAAAAAGATTTCAATATAGATCAAAAAATTTCGGACTTCACCATCGGAGAAGATAACATCTTAGACCTACAACTCGCAAAATACGATGTGCAAGGTACGATGGCACACATTCGTATGTTGGCATCCATTGGTTTGTTAGAAAAAGAGGAGTTAGCGTCGCTATTGGAGGAATTGGAAAAAATAGCAGTACGCATTGAAGATGGAAGTTTTCAGATTGCAGCGGGCGTAGAAGATATTCACTCGCAAATAGAGTTTGAATTGACGGAAAGGCTGGGGGATTTAGGTAAAAAAATACACGCTGCACGCTCTCGAAACGATCAGGTTTTGCTGGATTTGAGGTTGTTTTATAAGGCTTCGATACAAGACATTAAGGACTTAGTGTTGGAGCTATTTGAATTGTTGCAGTCCAAAAGTGAGCAATACAAAGCCGTACTGATGCCTGGTTATACGCACACCCAGATTGCAATGGTTTCCTCCTTTGGTTTGTGGTTTGGCGCATTTGCTGAGTCCTTGGTAGACGACCTGCGAATGTTGCTGGCTGCCTACGATTCCATTAACCAAAATCCACTGGGATCGGCGGCGGGCTATGGTTCTTCCTTTCCCATTAATCGAAAAATGACGACTGAATTATTGGGCTTCAAAGACTTAGCCTACAATTCTATATACGCACAGATGGGACGAGGTAAATCCGAACTATTTCTATCCTACGGTATGCAAGCTATTGCGGGTACGCTGGGTCAGTTAGCCAATGATGTCTGTACCTTCAATAGTCAAAATTTCGATTTTTTCAAGCTGCCCAAAGCATTCACGACGGGTTCTAGCATCATGCCGCACAAGACCAATCCCGATGTTTTTGAACTCATCAGAGCTAAATGCAATTTGCTGCAAAGTCTGCCTGCTCAGGTCAATGCACTATCCACTAATCTGATAAGTGGCTATCATCGGGACTACCAATTGCTAAAAGCAGTCGTGTTCCCCGCTATCCAAAATTTGAAAGATTGCTTGTTGATGGCAAAGTACGTATTGGCTGAAATAGAGGTGAATGATCAAATTCTGGAGGATAAAAAATACCAGTATTTATACACCGTCGAGGCAGTGAATCGACTAGTTTTGGAAGGCGAAGCTTTCCGAACCGCCTACCAAAAGATCGGGGCTGCGGTAGAAGCAGGCGAATTCACTTACGATCAACCCATTCATCATACCCACGAAGGCAGTCTTGGTAATTTGTGCAACGAGGCGGTGAAGGCTAAAATGGATGCGGTGGTGCAGCAGTTTGAGTAGTATTGCTCCAATGAAGGCTTGCAAAAATTTGGTAAGCATTATATTCGGTCTTCAAGACTTGATATTTGGTCTTCGACTTATCTTATTCCTTAACACTCAAAAAATAAACAACAACATTTTACCAAACAAATAGTAACTTTGAGCATCCGAACTAAATAAAACATGCTCAAACGAATATGCCAACTGTGTTGCTGCTGGCTACTTTTACTGACTATTCATGTCCACGCACAAAACAGTAGCCTTCATATCGAAAACATTACCTTTCCGCAAGGTTTTCAGGTGAGGAGCTGCGAGCAAATCTATCAAGACACGACGGGGCTGATTTGGATATTTGGATTTGGTAAAAACCGAGTGTTTACCTACAACGGCATCGAAGTTGAGGAGGTTAATCGCTCTGATCATTTTCCCGATGAGCTGTTGGACTTGAACTGGAATCACACTTACGTTGATCCTTATTTCTATTTAACCGCAGACAGCGTTTTTGTTTTTTCGCCTTCCTCCAAGGATATCCAATATGTATTGGATTATGCACCTGAAATTGTAGCACAATATCCTGAAATCAAGCAAATTAGTCGCGCTTGGTCGAGCCAAGAAGGTGTGATTTGGGGATTCTCGAATTGGATTCCCAAGGCGAAAGGAACAGGTCAATACCGCTATGTCATTCGTTCTGAAAATCATCAGCCTTTTCAATTGATTGATACCTTCCATCAGGAAAAAACCTACTTTGGTGCGTGGATATTTACCGCTAATGAAAGATTATTGGTCAGGGGAAAAAGTCGGTTGCTGGAATTCAAAAAAAGTGGTCGCACGGGTGAATTTTTCTTTCCGACAGGCAAAGACCCAATTATGCCCAATGTGCGAATAGATGAAGACCAAACCATTTGGGCGATATACAGCAAAGATCACGTGCAGTATGATATTTATTACAAAACCGAGCAAAGCCCGAATTTTGTCCAATTGGAGGAGGAAAACGGCTTTCCGCAGCAGGGGAACAACGCCAGAATTTATCATCGTAATCATCACCTTTGGCATTGGGGCATTCCATTCAGTTTGAGCAGGAAGAATACGAACAGTGGTAAGGTAGAAGATTTGACCGCACAGATATTAGCGCAACAACACAACTTTCCTATTTACAACAGTCAGCTCCGAAATATATTTGAAGATGAAGGCGGCGTGTTGTTTTTTCTTACCGACGATGGTATCTCAAAAGTCACCATCTACGATGAATTGTTCGAGCAATTTGAAGTCAATAAACCCAATTGTCCAGATGGAAAATGTCGGATATTGGGGATAGCAGAAGATGAAGCAGATCATCTTTACCTCTCTTATCAAAATGGTATCGAAAAAATTCATCTTCCGACTGGTGAGCGTTCCAGTTTGGATTTAAATATTCCACCGCAGACCCAAAAGCAGCATAGCTTATTTCACGATAATGGCTTTTTGTATTGGAATGAATATCAGATTGATCTGAGTAACAATTCGGTTAAGCGATTAGTCGACGTAGATGCCTATCGTCAGATTCTCGTTCGATTGGATCAAAGGCAGCAGAAAATATGGCTGGGC
>JBCDKV010000654.1:0-3279 GCA_038746215.1 Bacteroidota bacterium
GGCAATCTGGACAAAGCCTTGACTTTCTTTGAAGATGAAACTGAATTATTTGAAGCACTCTATGCGAGCTATCCGCAAAATGTGGGTTTTAAAAACGGACTGGCGATCTCGTATTCCAAACTGGGTTCAACGCACGCCTCCTTGGGCAATCTGGACAAAGCCTTGACTTTCTTTGAAGAATATAATGAACTACGAGAATCACTCTATGCGAGCTATCCGCAAAATGTGGGTTTTAAAAACGGACTGGCGATCTCGTATTATAAACTTGGGCAAATTAGTAAGAAAAGAAAAGAGCCTTTAAAAGCAAAAAGCCATTATCAACAAGCGGAGCAGCACTGGATAGAGCTAGCAGATGCTTTTCCTGCCTATGTGGAGTTTTCTAGGAACTTGGGTATTGTTAGGAGAGTGATAGAGGAGTTGTAAGCTTGGTATTTATTGGTTAGAATCAGTCTGCCAAAAGGACAATACCTGCTCATGCTGGATATTAAGTCTATCGTTTGGTACAAAAGCAATAGTAAAACAAAAACTTCTCTGCTCAAGCGAGTAGAGAAGCATTGTAATAGTGTAATAGCCCGTGTAATATATACTCCGTTCGGGATAAAAAAGTGCATTTTGCTCCCTTGACATTTCTACGTTTCTAAATACAAGCTACTAGGTGTACTTTCAAATTTGGCGGCATCGAGCCTGTCAAATTTGATCAAGGTTTTTTAAGGACAAAGAAGCGAGAATCGCTTCTTTGTCCTTAAAAAACCTTGATTCGCTGAGGAGGTGTCGACCTCCTCCTCAGCGAAAACTTACCCTCAAATTTTGCGGTAAATGATGTGAACAAAACCCATCTTTTTCCAAAAATGAAAGCACTTTTTTAACCCGTTTGCAGTATAAACTGAATATTTGTGTTTTTGTCCGAAGGGACTTTTTAAAATAATGTCAAGCAAGTGGATAAACTTATCGCCTATTCTGCCCGAGTTTATCATTGACCTTTCACATAGGAATAAAATTTCTCATTTTCGATTATACTTACGAGTAGAGTAGGGGGCTTGGATTTCGATTGGGTGATTTTTTTAGAAAAAGTTTCCATTTTACTGCTTTTGTCTTCTTTTAACAGAAAAAAGCTAGCTTTACCACTAGCCACTGGGCAGCACAAAACTCTCATGGAAGACAGCAACATCATATCACTATTATCTACGGATGCAAGGGCAGCGATCGAAGCGATCTTGCCCAAATATGGTGCTGCACTTCAAGGTGTGATTTATAAAATTGTTGGATCGCAAGAAGTGACGGAGGAAGTATTGCAAGATACTTTTGTGAAAGTCTGGAAGAACGCAAAGAGCTACAATCCCAGTAAAGGTAGATTGTTTACTTGGCTGCTCAACATTGCTAGAAATACAGCAATTGATCGAATACGATCAAAAAAGTTTAAGCTACATCAAAGATCCAAATCCTTAGATGCTACCGTATATGACCATATAGCGCACAGCGAAGAAATGCAAATACAAGACAGCGGATTGCAGAACGTGCTACATCAATTGGATGAGAAATACACACAGGTCATAGACATCCTCTACTTTAAAGGCTACACACAGCAAGAAGCAGCAAAAGAACTTGACATTTCGCTAGGCACCGTAAAATCTAGGGTTAAAATCGCCATGCGAGAATTGCGAAAGATGCTGTCTTCGTCTGATCTGACGACGGTTTTAATTCTTCAAGCAATTATTGAATATCTAAGAGCATGTTTGGAGTACTATCTTCCTGTAAACCAATATTTTCCGAACCTGACTTTGAAAATAATCGCTCGTTTATCCCGATAAAGTCGCTATTATTTTCTTTGTCAGAACCGTAAACTACTGATTTACAGTTCAATCCTACTCCAAACAAGCTCTAAGTTAATTTGAACGTACAGGAATACATATCATCAGGAATTTTAGAGCAGTATGTGCTGAATGGACTCTCCAAACAAGAACGTTTGGAAGTAGAACAGCATGCTGCCCGCTATCCTGAAATTCGAGCGGAACTAGATGCGCTCGAAGACGCTTTGATGCAGTACGCACAAGCCAATGCTATTCCACTGCGAGCAGGACAATCCGAATCCATTTTAGGGAAGATTGATGATCTACAAAGCGATCTTACTACTAATTCTTTAGCTTCCAAAAGAGCGAATACAAACCGTTCAATTTTACCCGTTTTAATGGGTATTGCGCTGGCAATTTTGAGTGCATTTGCGATCTATTTGAATCAGCAAAATCAAAAAACACAAGCAGCGTTGGAACAGACACAGCAGGCACTTGCACAACAGCGAGCGACTTGCGATAGTCTAAACAACCGTATAACTTTTTTAGAAGATAAGCTAGCCGTTCTGACAAGTCCCGATAATGCCACAACGATCATGCGGCAAGAAAATTCGCCAGTCTATGCTGCCATTCACCGAAATACTGCCGATCAAATCGCCTATTTGGATGTGAGTCAACTCCCACCACCACCTGCTGGTAAGCAATACCAACTTTGGTTCATCGACACCTCTGCCCCAGAGAGTATGGGCGTCTTTGATCTAGCCGACGCTTTTATTGAAGTCGATTACATCGCAACCGCAACTATTTTTGCCATCAGTCTAGAGGACGAAGGTGGCAGTGCCGTACCAACAGATATTCGCTATTTGGGCAGTGTATAAAATTAGGGGCGTACGAAGTCTTGTTTTTCTAAAAAGAATATAGCTTGAGCTTACTTAAGAAAATTGCGCAACAAGTATGCTCCGTAAAAAAAACCTAGCAGAAAGTTTTTCACCTTTGAAAACAACTTTCTGCGACATTTTGAGATGCGCCCGCTCCAAACTTCATACACGACTAATTCCTAACCAATAAACCTATCCACAATCCAATACGCCAAAGCACTGGCTAGCATACCAACAAAAACAGTCGGGAGTACATCATTACCGAAATTGCTCCATGCAAAGTTAGTGATTAATCCTACAGACATAGCAGCGATGGCCGCTTGCCAGTGGTACGCTCCTTTTTTTAGGACGGCAAAGAGTGTGACTGGAATCATGACGGGGATGTAAAAGGAGAAGATCACAATGATGACTTGTAGAATAGAGGTGAAAAAACCAGCTACAAAAATAGCTAGGATACCGACTACGACCATGAACATTTTAGCGTAACGCAGTTTTTGTCGATTGGATAAATGGGGTTGAAAGCCACCCATGACGTCTTCGCTAAAAGCAATCGCTGCCATATTAATGGCTGAATCCTGAGTGGACATGACTACACCAATCAGCGCAATCAAGAA
>JBCDKV010000655.1:0-3254 GCA_038746215.1 Bacteroidota bacterium
ACCTTAGCAGGAAAATATTACTACGAAGATCGGCGGAATGGCGTGGAAGCATTTTTGAAGGATCGTGCTTATCAGGAGTTGAGGGGCGATGAAGCCATCTATGGCGAAAGTATTTATACGAATCGTGCCGAGTTGTTTGGGTCTTACGCCTTCAATACTGCTACTGATCTGAAACTGGATTTTTCTTTTTCTCATCACTTGCAGGATAGCTACTACGGTAGTGACTTTTACGAAGCTAAACAACAAATTGCTTTCGCGAATCTCTTGTGGAACTTACCAAAAGACAAGCACGATATACTAGCAGGTATCACCAATCGCATTCAAAATTATGACGACAATACGGTAGCTACGGAAAATGTGGCACAAGATGGCAGCATCGAGAACGCACCGAACAATCAGTATATTCCAGGTATTTTTGTGCAAGATGAATTTGAGGTCAGTGACCAATGGACGCTGCTGGGCGGCGCACGTTTGGATCATTACCAATCACATGGCTTTATTTTTGCACCTCGTCTTAATGTGAAATATAAACCTACGCAATGGACAAGCCTAAGAACTAATTTCGGAACAGGTTTCCGTGTCGTCAATCTTTTTACCGAAGACCATGCCTTCGTCACGGGTCAAAGAAGTGTAGAAATTCAAGAAACACTGCGACCAGAACAATCCTACAATGGTGCTTTCAATATGAACCACGTTTTTGCACTCGGTTCGGGTAGCGGGACTTGGGATGTGGAAGGCTATTACACTTATTTCACCAACAAAATTATTCCAGACTACGATACGCCTGGAAAAATTATCTATGCCAATTCAGAAGGTTTTGCCCAAACTATGGGCATCGGAACGACTATCAACTACAATTTCCGCTTTCCACTGGGCTTACAAGCAGGATTCAATATGCAGCGCGTCACCGAAACCGAGCCGAATGAAAATGGCATATCAGAAAGCCGAAACATTGAGTTTGCGCCCGAATGGACAGGCATCTTTTTGGTGAACTATCGTTGGAAAAAAGCTAGAACGACTTTCGCCTACACCGCTCGTCTGACTGGTCCAATGCAATTGCCAGAAGTTTTTGATTTAGACGAAAATGGGGAATTACTGAGCATCGCCAGACCTACACGCAGTCGTCCTTTTTCGATACACAACATACAGGCAACAGTGGATATCAACCCCAGTTGGAATATCTATCTTGGAGTACAGAATATGCTAGATTTCCGACAAGCTGGTTCGCCACTCATCGGCTTCAACGATCCAAACGCAAACGCAGGATTCAGCGACTTTTTTGATACCTCTTATGCCTATGCCCCCAATCAAGGCAGAGAATTCTATTTGGGTGTAAAATGGGATTTGTTGCGATAAGTAGGTGGGTTTGAATAAGCGTCACAATTTGAGCGAGCTATTTTTTCTCTAAAGTTGCTTCAAAATTGTTGCATAGCCGCAGCTACGGAACTATTTTTAAATGATTTTGACATGTCCATCTGAATCGCAAAAGTAGTTGATACTTTAGGCTCAGATTGCCAATTTTTATTTAGGGCTGTACGAAGTCTTAGTTTTGTTAACATTTTACTTGAAAACAGCCTGAGTCAATGCAAAAAATTCGCGCAACAAGTATGCTCAGTAATTCCCTTCGGACGGAAACACAAATTTCAACTTATTTTTATTCAAAAAATAAGTTGAAATTTGTGTTTCCGTCCATAAAAACCCTTTGGGCATACTTGTTGCTTGATCTCAGAAGATTAGTAGGATTTGTTTCGAGTATTGCTTAAGCTTCGTATACCCCCATAAACAAATCAACAGCATCAAAAAAAAATATCAGCGGCTGTCTCAACACCTAAGCGCGACACTTAAAACGCTGTATCCGCCGCCTTCATAGCTGTTTTCTTTTTCTTCTTCTGTTTTTTAGTTTTCGTTCTGGCTGCTTTCAATCGCTTCACCTTACCCAATTCTTTCCGAACGGTAATCATATTGCTTAATTTGCTTTCGTTACGAAAGCGATTGACCGCCGTGATAGCATAGGTATAGACTTCACCATTTTCGGTAGTTTTGTCGATCAAGCAATTGTATTTTCCATCCAAATCGGATACAAACACGATATTGCTGGCATTACTGATGTCTGCTGGTTCGCCTTGCGGAAAGCGATAAACCACATAATGATCGGGCGGCAATAAGCCAAAACCGTTCGTAGCAGCTTGTTCATTGAGTCGCCACTTCAATTTTACGCCTTCTGGTGTTCCTTTGACCCGTACCAAACGAGGAGCGGCTGGCGTCATTTCTCCTGGAAAATCAAAAGCAGTTAAAACGCGATCTTTGTAAAAATCTTCGCTGAGCGAGTCCACGAAACCCAAAGCATTGTTGACCAAAGACTTAGCACTGAAAAACACACTACCTGCTACGTCATCATAGCGACGATTGAGCAGTATTTGTTTGGCAATTTCTCCACTGCCTTGCCAAGCTTCCTCAGGATTGTTGCCCACTTTATAAGCCGCCTGTCCGATAAGTAGCGTTCGATCGTAATTGTGGGTGCGCCACCAATTGAGCAACGTCTCATAATCTGCTACTTCCAAACCAATATTGAAATACAATTGCGGGGCTACGTAATCAATCCAGCCCTGATTGAGCCATTTTAAAATGTCTGCGTAGAGGTCGTCGTAGCTTCTGGCACCAGCACGCGTGTCTGAACCCAATGGATCATCTGCCTTATTTCGCCAAACCCCAAACGGACTAATTCCAAAGAGTAGATAAGGCTTTTTGGCTTTTACGGCTACTGCCAGTGCTTCAATTAATTGATCGTTATTGTTTCTCCTCCAATCGCCCAAACTACCATAAGGCTCGCCGTACTGCGCATACTCCACACTATCGGGAAAGGGCACATCTTTGATGGGATAAGGATAGAAATAATCGTCCATATGAATGCCATCTACATCGTATTTATTGACGATTTCTTCTACTACTTTGACGATGTGACGACGCGCTTCTGGCACCCCAGGATTTAAGTACATTTTAGTCCCATACTGCACCACCCAATCTCTATGCTTATTGAACACGTGCCAAGAAGACAAAGAGAGCGTATCTAGGTTAGTGGTCGCTCGGTAGGGATTGAGCCAAGCGTGAAACTCCATACCATTTCTATGCGCCACTTCGATCATGTATTCCATTGGATCGTAGGCGGGAATAGGGGCAGTACCCTGCTTGCCCGTCAGAAATCTTGACCACGGCACAAATTCAGAAACGTAGAGCGCATCCGAAGCAGGTCGAAC
>JBCDKV010000656.1:0-3252 GCA_038746215.1 Bacteroidota bacterium
CACAAAATGGAGTATTTAACCCGTTATTCGCATCAATACCTAACTAACCCTAATTTCCTAATCAGATATATCCGAAGCAACAACCTTATCCTTCAACATCCGAATCTTAACACTAAACAACGCAAAAGTCAAAGTCATAAAAGGGCTTAAATAGTTGAAGATGGCATAGATAAAATAATCTGCTACACTGACGCCCAACACTCCCGATTGATAAGCACCACAAGTATTCCAAGGTATAAGCACCGAAGTCACCGTACCCGAATCTTCCAGCGTTCGACTTAAATTTTCGGGGGCGAGTCCACGCTCTTCGTAAGCTTTGGCGAACATCTTACCTGGCACGACAATGGCTAAATATTGATCCGAAGCTGTCACATTCAGTGCCAAACAACTCGCCACCGTACTCGCAAATAATCCAAAAGTAGACTTCGCTAAGTCAAGCAAAAAGCTACTGATTTTGGACAGCGCACCGATAGCTTCCATGACACCCCCAAAAACCATCGCACAAATAATTAGCCATATCGTACCTAGCATCCCTGACATACCACCCGCCTGAAAAAGATCAGCCAAGGTTTCATTACTAGACGGCACACTCGTATCGACCGTAATGGCAGTCATTACGCCCTTGTAAGCAGCATTAAAATCCAATTGTTCTGCGCCTGCTATGGTTTTGACTACATCTGCTTGAAAAATGACGGCAAATATACCTCCCAATATAGTACCAACCAGCAGTGCCACCAGTGGTTTGGTCTTTCTGACAATCATCGCAATGACAGCGATGGGCACTAGAAACAAAAGCGGTGTTATATTGAAAGAAGCTTTGATAGCGGTCAGCATATCGGCGGTATCGGCTGCGCCCGAAGTATCTTGTACCAGGCCTAAAATAATAAAGATCACCAGCGTGATACTAATGCTTGGTATAGTCGTCAGTGCCATGTACCGAATGTGCGTGAACAGTTCTGTGCCCGCCATCGCAGGCGCAAGATTGGTGGTATCGGAAAGTGGAGACATTTTATCCCCGAAATATGCCCCTGATAGCACTGCACCTGCCACCATTCCCAATGGCAAACCGATTGCTCCACCAATACCAATCAAGGCAATACCCACGGTAGCGGAAGTCGTCCAAGAACTTCCCGTCGCGATAGAAATAATCGCGCAAATAATGACGGTTGCGGGCAGAAAAATGGTCGGATTGAGGATGAGTAATCCGTAGTAGATCATAGCGGGTATGATGCCACTAATCAGCCAAGTACCAGCCAACGAACCGACCATGAGCAAGATCAAAATCGCACCCGTCGTAGATTTGACGTTGTTGGCGACTTCCTCCATCATGCTTTGGTAGCTCACTTTGTTTTTAAATCCAACGATGGCAGCCACGGCAGCTCCTAGCAATAGGATGAATTGATTCGAGCCACTCAGCGCATCGTCGCCAAAAATGAAGAGGACGTTGTAGCCTAGCAGTGCAATCAATACAAGGATCGGAAGGAGTGCTTCGCCTAGGCTTAATTCGTTGTTGCTAATGATTTTTTCGTTTTCCATGTTTATGTATTAAGGTAATTGAGCAAACAGAACTTAGGAAGTACTCAATTGAGGGTATACTCCATTTAGGATAAAAAAGTGCATTTTTATTTTGATCACTTTGTAGAATTGTTGAAATGAAAAAATGTTGAATTGATTGTTCCTAGCTTACCATTAGCAGGCTCTGCTAATGGTACAGTACGTCACTATCAATTCGACAATTGAACAATTTTACAATTCGACCATTTGCACAGATTTATCCCGTTTGCAGTATATTATCCTAATTGAAAATACTTAATGAAAGTACAAAAGACCTCAATGTAAGGATTTTTTTTTAGTGCCGAATATTCTGACCAGTTTATACATATCATTGACTTCATTCCATGTAAATTTTTGGATCGGTAAGTAGGAGGTACGAACAATTGCCGAGCTGATTTAAAGGAACTGCTTAGCAATTCTTATACCTTTTTAAGATTTATCGACTTTTTGTAACACTTCATATTGAATCTCCGTAAATTATAATATGAGAAAACTAAAGCTATAGATATGGATAGCGAAAACTAACATCCATATGCAGATAGCATACTTCACACCATTTGATTTAATTGTCATTAAATAAGTCTGGCTTTTTTGAACTGGCGTACCGACATAGCGATGATGCCACTAGCATCCTATTTCCTGTTTTACAGACACAAGGAAATTGGCACACGCTAGCCTAAGACAGTACGCTCTAGCAATACCCTTTCACCAAAACTATTTCGCGATACTACTAGGGCAATCGCTAAAGGCTAGTCTTTGTTGATTTGTTTAAATTGTTGATTTGCTGAATAGCTAATAACCTGTAGCTTCATGTGCTCAGTGGTAAACAAATAAACAACATCAACAGCTTAAACAAGAGCGGCTTTTAGCGACTGCACTGTGGATACTACTAAACTTCTACAATCATGTTGCAGTGCATTTTGTGGCCAATTCTCGCTGGCATTGGTGGCGCAGTATTAGGCTATTGGATTGGGCAAATCTTATCGGATGGCAAGTTTCGACGAGCATTGGCGGATAGTAAGAGCAATTACGAAAGTCTGCAACAAGATTTGAAAAAGGAGAGTAGTAAACGAAAGGAAGTCGCGCACGAGAAGCATATCCTACGATTGGATTTGCAGGACAAAACACAAGCAGTGAAAACGTGGGAAATCAAATTCGCGGAGCTAAAAGATAGCAAGACGCGCTACATCTACGAAAGTGATCTGCCCGAAGAAATGGAACGCCTACAAGCCGAAGTACAATCGCAAGCAGCAGAACACGAAAAACTCACCGCAGAATTGGAACTGCTAAAGGCAGATACCGCTTATTCGGAACTTAACGCAAAATACAATAATCTGATGAATGAATTAAATCAAAACCTAGAGTACCTAGAGGAAATGAATCAGGAAAACGAAGAACTACAGCAGCAATTGGAAACTGTTAATGCTAGTCTAGAAGAACGTACAACTGAACAAGAAGCCATGCAAGAACAATTTGAACTCTTACAAGCGGAATTAGAAGTGCATAACCGTCAGCTTCCAGAGCTACGAGAGCAGTACAGTGAGGTTTTGGAGCAGTACAATGAATTGCAGATACGCAACAATCAAATCTTGCAGGAGCGAGAGGAAATCAATACGAAACTCAAACAACTAGAATACGAGCATCAGCAGGCGAAAGTGGAGTGGGAAACACAGGAACAAACGCTTAGGACCGAAAATG
>JBCDKV010000657.1:0-3248 GCA_038746215.1 Bacteroidota bacterium
AAGTTTTCGCTGAGGAGGAGGTCGACACCTCCTCAGCGAATCAAGGTTTTTTAAGGACAAAGAAGCGATTCTCGCTTCTTTGTCCTTAAAAAACCTTGATCAAATTTGGCAGGCTCGATGCCGCCAAATTTGAAAGTACACCTAATAGTCTGTATTTAGAAATGTCCTGGTAGCAAAATGCACTTTTTTATCCCAAACGGAGTATATGTGGCAATCATTAAAAGCTAGACTTCGTTCATTCGTTAAATTGTTGATCTATTTATTGCACAAATGCCCTAAACTTATCGAAATACCTCAAAAGGAAACCGAACCAGTGGAACTTTAAAGAAGTATTTGCTGTTATTGAATTAGATTTGCAGCGAGCTTTATAGCTGCTGTCGTAGAAATTGCAAAGCAGTTTCTATAATATTGAAATATGGGGACGTAATGGCATCGACAGGAATGTAAACTGTTTAGTAAGCATGTCGGAGCAGGTTTGTTCACTCCGTCAACAAATGACATTCAACTTTTTTACATGGCAACAGACAGTATGCCATGGCAGCCTAAGACTAGGTCTTAGAATGCCTTTGTGCCGTACGCTTGACACCTGATATACAGCGTATCGCATATCAACCAACCTTCAGGTTAGCGAATCTAGGGGCTTCGATAGGTAAGCGAAATTCAGAAGCTAAGGTGATCGCATAGGTGGGTACTCAGACCTTCCGATCACTCGAAAACCTTAATTGAGAACTAAACATGTAGAAGGCTAAGTGGTGCTTTCTCTGGACGCGAGTTCGACTCTCGCCGTCTCCACAATTAGAAAAGGGCGTAAAAGCAGTGATTGCTTTTATGCCCTTTTTTTGTGCATGTACTTGTTGGCAGGAGGCTAAACTCGACTTTAGCCATTAGCATTTAGCATTTGGCTGTTAGCCGATAGCGTTGAGCTTATATTTATTATGCTTACTTAAGCTCAGTAAAAAAGTGCGAGTGCAAGTAAATTTATCGTACTAACTTGTAAGCACTTAGGATACAAGCCAACAGCTAAGAGCAAAAGGCTAAAGTCGAGCTAATGTAATGGCTGACTACTCACCTTATTTTCTACCAAAAAGCCGCATAAATAGCAATCAATATTAGAATAACACCTACGGCAGAAATATTGAATAGGCTGTCGGTTTTGAATAAATCCTTTTTGATTTCGATGCCTTTTTCGTCGTCTTGTTTGTTTTCTCTGAGTAAGAAAAAGATGACAACGGCAGATAGCAATAAAGTGAAGATACCAAAAAAGAAGTCAAAACTATCGGTGGCGTTCTCGAAGATGAATTTGAAACCCGTTGGCACGGAAATAATGAGTAGGAAAGCGATGATACCCAGTTTCAGTCCCAACTCGCCCGTTCTTGGACTGGCATTTCCTTTTTGTTCGGCTAAAGAGATAAACAAAATACAAACCGAAGAAGCTAAGAAGGAAAAGCCCATGCGATCAATGAAAGCCAGTGCGGGGTAGAAATTATAGAGTGCCGCCGTGACCACTACCGAAACAATGACCGCGATCAAAGCAGCATTAGCGGTTGCTCGTTTCCAGAAGAAACCAAAGATGAATACCGCGACGATACCTGGACTGATGAAACCCGTATATTCTTGAATGTATTGAAAAACCTGCCCAAGAGAACTCAAAGCGGGTGCAATAATCGCACCAACGACTAGTGCCGCACCAGCAGAAATTTTTCCGACCGTCACTAAATGTTGCTCACTTTTCTGGTGGTCTTGAGCATCTAAAACGGTTTCATCTGTATTTCTACCTTCTACTAACGGCTTGTAAATATCTAAAGTAAAAATAGTAGAAACACTATTCACCATCGAACTAATCGAAGAACCAATGGCAGCTACTAAAGCAGCCGTCGTCAAACCTTTCAGCCCAACACCTACAAAATTATTGAGTACCCATGGGAATGCTTCGTCCACCTTATTCAGTCCTTCGCCTTCGAAGCCGTACGCGCTGGGATTTTGCAAAATTACGTAAGCCGCAATACCAGGAATAACAACGATCAGTGGCATAAATAACTTCATAAAAGCGGCAAAAGCAACGCCTTTTTGTGCTTCTTGTATCGACTTTGCAGCCAAAGCACGCTGAATGATATATTGATTGGTACCCCAATAATACAAATTAGCAATCCAAAGTCCACCGATCAATACACTGATGCCTGGCAACAGCGCATAAGCCGACTTTTCTTCGCCCGTTTCTATATCCGTGTAGACAATATCTTTCTCAAAAATCATATCAAATTTTTCGGGAGCTATCTCTACTAGATTACTCAAGCCAGCAAAATAGCTGCCTTCACCCACCACCGAAACGACCATCCAACTGGCAATGAGACCACCAATGACTAGCACCACTACCTGTATCACATCCGTCCACACGACGGCTTTTAGTCCACCAAAAATGGAAAAACTAGCCGAATAAATCACTAAGCCGACAATGCCTGCCCAAAGCGGTAGTCCCATCAAGGTTTGAATAGCAAGGCCACCTAAATAAAGAATGGAAGTGATGTTGACGAAGACGAAAAGTGCGACCCAAAAGATCGCCATCAAGGATTTTACCCGATTGTCATAGCGTTCAGATAGAAATTGGGGCATGGTGTAAATATTCTTTTTAATGAGGATGGGCAAGAAATATTTAGCTACGATGATAAGGGTCAAAGCTGCCATCAATTCGTAAGTACCGATAGCTAAACCAATAGCATAGCCCGAGCCATTCATCCCTAAAATTTGCTCGGTGGATATGTTGGAGGCGATCAGAGAACCGCCCACTGCCCACCAAGGTAGGGCTTTACTGGCTAGAAAGTAATCTTGTGTGTTGGACGTTTTTTCTCGATTGGCGATCCATATACCAAAGCCCATCATACAGATAATGTAGCCTAGGAATACGCCTAAGTCGATATTAGAAAACTGCATATTTCTTGTTTGATTATTCGTTTTGTAAAAGAATTCGTCTGCAATTTTACCATTTATTGCTTAGGTTGCCAAAATAAATTGATCTCCGCTACGAAACAAATCGCTTAAATTGTGTAAGATACTGCAAACGAGATAAATTTGTGCATATGAGTGTGCTTATTGGTTCGTTTAAATTGTTTAGAGCATGTTTGGAGCACTATTTTCCTATAAACCAACATTTTATGAACCTGACTGCATGAAAAATAAACCCCGTATCCAGATATGCAGTTAATTGTTCACCTTGTCAGAACCACAAACTGCTGATTTCTAGTTCAATCCTG
>JBCDKV010000658.1:0-3244 GCA_038746215.1 Bacteroidota bacterium
ATCCCATCAATTCATCTTCAAACTATCAATTTCTGCGCCTGCGGGTACTTCAAAAATACTTTGGTCTGGCACATCGCTGCTGATGGAAACGTTATCAAAATAGCGGTCGTAGCGTTTGCTCCCAATGCTGTCGTTGGCGTAGGTGTAGCCCGTCAGCAATCTAGGGATACGCAAGCCATTGACCGTTTGCCATTCCGCATAGTTTAAGGCATTGTACTTCGTGCCTTTTTCTCCCGTAAAATACGTCACTGTGTAGAGTAGCCATTCCATCTGATGCGTTTTTTGATCAAAATATAGGATATACTCATCATCGGGCGCATCTCCAACGCCAGCGTCGTACGTCAGTTTCACGGCGTCGTAGGCTTCATTGTTCAAAGTATCCGTCATGCTTTCGTAGTTGATACCTGGATCGGCAGCTAAGAAGGGCAGGGCATAAAAATAGAACAATAAGTTGTGATAAAAACGCGCTGATCGACTCCCGAAAGCAGCTTTGTTGGGCAATACCCAAACTTCTTTACCATCGAAGCCAAGTCGGTAATCATCTGTGCTGAGCAATACTTTCCGATTCTGTAAATCAATCAATTGGTGTTCTGTGGTCGTACTATCTTTGTCTATATCATATGCTAATGTGCGCATTTGCTGCCAAGTAGCCAAGCCACCGTGTGCTTCCAATCCTGCTTGTAGCGTTGCTGGTAATTGTTCGGTAGGATCGGGGGCACTGCTACTGTTTTCTTCTGTCGTGTTGGGTGCACTACAAGCGATTGTAAAAAGCAGTACAACGAAATAAAATTTGTCCATAATTGATCTGATATTATGTGAGAGGAAACTACATTCCTAGAAATTTGTTGCTCTTTTGCACAAAGCAAGGGCTTTTGGCGTTTTTTAGACATCTCCCACGCGACTTTTTTGCATTTAATGAAGTTTTTCTAAGGGCTTGTTGGAAATTTTTACAAATTGATAATTAGAGCTGTACGAAGTTTCAGTTTTGTTAACATTTTACTTGCAAACAGCCTGAGTCAATGCAAAATAATTGAGCAACAAGTATGCTCCGTAATTCTCTTCGGACGGAAACACAAATTTCAACTTATTTTTTAAAGAAAAATAAGTTGAAATTTGTGTTTCTGTCTATAAAAACCCTTTGGGCATACTTGTTGCGCGATCTCAAGCCCTTTACTAAAATTTTTCTCAGGTATCACCAAAAAATTCGTACACAACTAATTGGTAATCAGTAGTTCGTAGTTCTGGCAAGATGAAAAATGAATTACATATCTAGGTACGGAGTTCATTTTTCATGCAGTCAGGTTTGTAAAATGCCGGTTATCAAGCAGGAAAAATCTCAACAAATTCTAACTGTGAGCTATCAAATCATCTCAAATTAAAACAATATTATGCGTTTAATCACTATCCTATTCTGTACGCTCTTCACTTATTTGCTCCAAGCACAAACCGCTTTCGATGCACTGCGCTTTTCTACTTTGGATGTCACTGGTACGGCTAGAAATTTGGGTGTAGGTGGTACGATGGGCGGATTGGGGGCAGATTTTTCGGTCTTAAGCACTAATCCAGCGGGTTTAGGAGCGTATCGAGCTTCCGAAGTCATGTTTTCACCTGCCTTCACCAACATAGCAGCCGAAACTTTATTAGAAAATGATATCGATGGTGACGACGTGAGGAACAATGAAACTAAACTACTCCTGAGCAATATCGGAATGGTGTTTGTCACCAATCCAATTGCTTCTAAATGGAAGCACGTCAATTTTGCCTTTGGACTCAATCAGATGAATAGTTTTGTGGAAGATTTTCGCTTTGAAGGTCGCTCACAAGGATCTATCATAGATCGCTTCACCGAATTAGCGAATGCTCAATTCTTTAGCGAATTTGAGGATGATTTAGCCATACAGGCTGGTGCACTGATCTTTTTTGAAGATACTCAGGATTATGGTAGTGACGTAGAACTTAATCCCAACGCCCGTATTTTTAAGGAGCAAAGCATTGCGCGTGCTGGTTCTGTACAAGAATTTTCGATTGCTATTGGTGGAAATTATAATGAGAAATTACTGGCAGGTATTTCCATTGGTATTCCAGTACTCCGTTTTACAGAAGATAAAGTCTATGCAGAAGCTGATCTCGACCAAGAGATACCCGCTTACGAAGGATTGGGCTTTGTGGAACATCTAACAACAGAAGGCATTGGTTTCAATGCAAAAATCGGATTAACAGCACTATTGACCAAAAAATTAAGGGTAGGTTTAGCGGTACATACGCCTAGCTTTTATGCACTGCGAGACTCTTTCACCACCGATCTTAGCTACATCTTCAACACCGATGAAATTCCAGAATTTTTGAACGAAGGTATTGTACAAGAAACTCGATTTTCCCCCATCGGAGAATTTAATTATAGACTCAGGACTCCTTGGCGTGTCATCGGAAGTGCAGGACTCATCGTGGGAAAATCGGGCTTTATCAGTACGGAGTTAGAACTCGTTAATTTTTCGGGATCTAATCTCAACCTCACGCTCGAGAGTACTGACCCAAGAGATCTAGACAATGAAAATCAGATCAATAGCCAAATTGACTCTATTTTTAGAATGGCGGCAAACCTTAGAGTAGGTGGTGAACTAGCGGTGAAGGTCTTTCGGTTTCGAGCAGGCTTGGGACTTGGCTTTTCTCCTGATAAAGTTGTGCGCGACGTCAATCGCTTGGTAAGTCTCGGCATCGGTTATCGCAAACGCTGCTTTTTTGCGGATGCTGCCTTCCGAACTTCCGTCACCGAAGGCAATTACATTCCCTACCAAACCGCCAATCCTAGCTTACAGCAAAATGTGAGTACACAAATTACAGATAATCGAATATTGCTGACCGTTGGATTTAAATTTTAAGGGCGTAAGAAATTTGTGTTTCCGTCCATAAAAACCCTTTGAGCATACTTGTTGCGCGATCTCAGGAACGCCGCTAGGATTTATTCCAAGGACTATTCAAAACTTCATACAAGCCTATTCAAATTTTAGTGATGCGTCCTGTCATTTGCCAAAAACAAATATTCATGAGAATCATCCTCTTATTCACCTCATTCATACTGCTCAACGCTTGCGCGAGAAAAGCAATAGAGCAACCTGAATATACCTTTGAAGAAGACATCTTGCTGGAGCATGATCTACGCACCAATCAATATGAGTTTTTCTTTCGAGCAGGCAATCAGGAGCGCAGCATTTATCGAGGAGAAAATCCAGCAGCCATTGACTGG
>JBCDKV010000659.1:0-3237 GCA_038746215.1 Bacteroidota bacterium
CGTACACAATTCGTATAGCTTCATTTTTAAAGGCAAAAATAGAAAGCTATAATATTTTAGACTTGATTATTAATTGCCATTGAAAGTGTATAATTCCGTAGCCTAGCTCAAACATCTAGTACAGTATCGCTATCTTTAAAGGAGAACAACGAATTAAACATACTAATTTTACTTTTTTGAGATTATTAAATTCAAAATTTATGAGAAAACAGAAAAATGAAACTGTGACTCTGAGTAAGGGTCTAGAAGATGTTCAATTGGATTATGCGGAGTTGAGAAAAGCGGTGCTTGTTTTAAGAGCAGTCAATCACAAATTGAGACAACGAATCATCGATCTGCTAGAAGAAAATGAGCAGATGACCGTGACGGATATCTACGTCAAACTAAGACTAGAACAATCTGTTGCTTCCCAGCATCTAGCTATCTTGCGCAGAGCGGGCGTTGTAAGAACAGACCGACAAGGAAAGTTCATCTATTATGCCTTAGACAAAGATCGGCTTTCGCAAATTTCTACTTTGGTAGAAGAGCTAGCGATTTAATTCAATTTTGATGATCGAACATTCATTTACTAGAGCTACTAGGCAACATGCCAAGTAAATCCATGAACAAACATCATCAAGGTGGTTAAGATAAAAGTGCCTTTTGTACGATAATCGTTTACAAAAGGCACTTTTTTTGGGACTGTACTTAGCAACAATTATCTCTTTCGATCTCCAACGAAATTTACATTCCCCGCCGCGACGTACATCACAAATTCGTGCTTATCAATCCAGTAAGTGGCAGAGTAATCCTCTAGAGTTTGCCATGGCGATTGATAATATGCTCCACTGGGATTTTCCTGCAAGCTCAATGTGGTTTCAAAAGCAGGTACGTCTTCTGCCGAAATCCGAATACGATCATTTTCTAGTCTTTCCACTACGACTTCATAGGTATCGACCACCGTGGTAGCGTCGGAGACAATGGTTCCGATAAATACACCTTCTACTTCGGCGGCAATATTATCGCCATCCTCTGCTGGATTGTCAACTGATTTTTCGCAAGCGGTGAATAATAGGGCAAAGCAGCAAAAAGCAAAAATTAAATTAATTGTTTTCATTGTGTTTTATGATTTTAAATATTTGATAATGAATTGATTGATAAGATTCTTAATTATGTTTTACAGGCACAAATTTATGCGCGCTGTACATGACAATCGAAAGGAAAGCAGTGAATGCAGTGGAAACGGATGTGAAGTAGGAAGAAGATGTAATGAAAAGAAGGAAGGAAACTATTTGCAGAAAGTCATACGGACGGAAGCACAAATTTCAACTTAAGGAATTTGTGCTTCCGTCCATAAAAGCCCTTTGAGCATACTTGTTGCGTAATCTCAGGAGCTCTCTCGGACTTGTTTCGAGTGCTTGCTTAAAAATTTGTGGATACCTAATAGGCAACAGTAGTTCTAATACTTCGCGGATTTACCTCCTGTCAAAGTAGCTTTGATAAATTCTCGAATATGCTCATTGGCAGACTCTAAGTCTTCTTTGCGTAGATACATCATATGCCCACTTTCGTAGCCTTTGAAACTCAGACGATCTTTCATTCTGCCACTAGGATCGAGTTGCCACATGGTATACTTCGCATCAAAATAAGAAGTCGCGCCATCAAAATAGCCCGATTGTACCATCACGTTGAGGTAAGGATTCTGTGCCATGGCTTGGCGTAGGTTTTCGCCAGTCTGATCATTGCTGCGATCCCAAGGACGCACAGGTCCAAACATATTGTATTTTAAATCCGTTTGATAGCCTAGGTTTTCCCGTAGATAGTAATTGATCGCAGGCGTGAAGGAATGTAGCCAAGAAGTCAGTTCTGAATTGTAGTCGGGGCGATCACCTGCCATTTTTTTATCAATGCCACGATAGCGCGAATCCAAACGCCCTACGGTATAGCCTTCATCGCGCAACAATTCTTTCCAAAAAGAATAGGTCGATACATCCAGATTATTTTGTAAGACAAATTGTTCGGAAAGACCCGAATACTTCGCCATCATAGCTGCCGCCGCCTTGCGTTCTGCATCACTTACAAAGCCGCCCTTTGCCAGCACAGGAATCAATTCATTGATCGTATAATCCTCTACTTCTGCTAGGTAATCTTCCAGTTTTTGATTCTGAAACTGCTCGTCTAGCTGCTTATGATACCAAGCTGCCGCCGCAAAATAAGGCAAGCGATTAGCTGCTAAAACAGGGCCGTCTCTTTTGATACCTAATCCCGTTGGAGAAACGAGAATCACACCATTCAAATACATCCATTCCTGATTTTGCAGAGCTAGCGAAAGTCCCGAAACCCTAGTCGTACCATAACTTTCACCAATCAAATATTTGGGCGATGTCCAACGGTTATTTCTGGATACAAAAGTGCTAATCCAGCTAGCTAAGTACTTGACATCCGCATTCACGCCAAAGAACATTTCTGTTTTAACTTCTTTATCTAAGATGCGCGAAAAGCCTGTATTCACTGGATTGACAAAGACAATATCTGCGACATCCAGCACAGAATAAGGATTCTGCTTCACACCATATGGCTGCACAGGATAGCCCTCATCGTCTACTTTGAGTATCATCGGCCCAGTATAAGCTAGGTGCATCCAAACCGAAGCCGAGCCAGGACCACCATTAAAAGAAATGAGCAGTGGACGCTCCGAACGATCCGCAATTCCATCTTTGGTATAATAAGTGTAAAAGAGTGAAGCCACGACTTTGCCTGTTTCGTCCCAAACGGGTTGTGTACCACATTGCGCGGTGTAGCTGATCGCCTTGCCTTTAATCGTGCTTTTGTGTTTGGTGATGATGACGGAATCGGCAGCTAGCCGCATGTCTCGCTGACTCTCCATGGTATTGACAAGCAGCAGTAGCGTGCTAAAGAGTAAGATGATGTGTTTCATATTTTTGTATGTTTCGTTATTGTTTCAAATGCTAGTACGGTTGTTGGCTATTAGTTGTTAGCCGTTAATGCGAATAACGGGTAAAATACTCCATTTTGTGGTAGTAGTAGCTCTACTAAAATTTTGAAACTTAGTAAAGTATTTGAGATCGCGCAACAAGTATGCCCAAAGGATTTTTATGGACGGAAACACAAACTTAAACTTATTTTTCTCCAAAAAAATAAGTTTAAATTTGTGTTTCCGTCCGAAGAGAGTTAGTAAGCATACTTGTTGCTCAATTTGCGGATATTAACCTGAACTATATGTGAGTCAAATGTCAA
>JBCDKV010000660.1:0-3235 GCA_038746215.1 Bacteroidota bacterium
GCAGGTTCAAGCAGCAAACGAGTAATCAACAAAATATCATTACCAGCTTCATCTTGGGTGAAGTGGTGATAGATACCCGCTTCGGTTTGGAAAGCATCGGCTAAAAAGATACTGTCCCCTTCAAAGATACTAATTTCTTGATGTGAGTATGGTAGGGATTGTTTGCCTTCTATGGCAAGGAGGTGTTGATTGCTTTTTAGATTGGTGTAAACATCTTGCTGCCCGCTGGGCCAACTGATAATCAGGCTATCCACGCTAGTCGATTCTCCCAAGCCAAAGTGAATTGCTTTGCTACTGTGAGAAAGATAACTAGAACCACCATCTGCTTCTCTGACCAAACTTCGGTCGCCTAACACTACTCGAATCCGGCTGCCATAGCCATCTCGATTGCTAGCCGTACCTTGCAAATTGACCATAATCCAATTTTGCTGTTCTTTTAGTTCATTTTGGTAGAAAAGCGTTTGAAAGTCAGCTTGTTCCGTCGGAGAAACCACGCCAAATAAGAAATCTAAATCGCCATCCAAATCATAGTCTGCCATAGCGAATCCTCGACATCGAGTGGTGTCTGCTAGACCTGCTGCTTGAGAAACATCTTCAAAAACAGCCGATGCTGTTCCTTTGAACAAACGATTTTCGTTGTTCTGAAAATCTGCTTCGATGACTTGTCCGTTAGCAACTACCAAATCCAAATAAGTATCATGGTCGTAGTCCAAAAAAGCCGTTCCCCAACCCGTACCATCGGGATTGCTGACAGCAGTTAGATTAGCGAGTTCTCGAAAATAGAAAATCTCTTTTTCGTTGCGCAGCAATAGATTGTCCGCAATATTGGTGGTATAATAATCCAAATCACCATCTTCGTCATAATCTCCCACGGCAATACCCATAGAATTGATTCTAAAACTCATGCCTAAATAAAAAGGAGCTGACTCAAAAATATTTTTAGAAAGATCATTGAGATATAGGGCATTGGCTTCAAAGGTCAGTCCAAAATCATTAGCGACGTACAAATCGGCATCTTCATCTTCGTCATAGTCAGTAAAAGTGACCGCCAAACCACAACCGACATCCGCAACACCTAACTCGTTGGCTACATTGATAAACTGATTATCGCCTAGATTTTGGTAGAGAAAATTAGGAAGGCAAGCATCTATATTTTGCGCAAAAGGGTAGGTTGCAAAATCGGCGTAGTTGTTGACGTAAATATCAATTAAGCCATCCCGATTGAAATCACCAAAACTGGCGGAAGTACTCCAACTTATATCCGTGATGCCTGCTTGTTCGGAAATATTCAAAAAAGTACCGTCACCTTGATTTGCTAGCAGGACATTGGCTTGATCGCTCGCCGTTGTGATGAATAGATCAGCGTCGCCGTCTTTGTCGATGTCACCAACTGCCACGCCTACAGTATTTTTGTCCCTCAATTCTACGCCTGCCTGTGTGCTGACGTTGGAAAATGTGCCATCCCAGTTGTTTTGTAACAATACGTTCCCTTTTTCGCCTCCAATCACAAAAATATCGGGGTAATAGTCTTGGTTGTAGTCAAAAAAAGCCACGCCCCCTCCCATGATATTTTGGTCTAAACAGTAGGTATTCAATCCAATTTGCTGACCAATAGACCTGAAAGTCTGTGCCGAAACGGTCGATACGATCAGGGTGAGAATAGCTGTTGCAATCGTCTTTCTCGTGTGCATAACGCTTTAATTGTACAGTGGATATTTGGAAGCCACTGTCTACAGAAAATGACAGCTTTTAATATCTAAAGTTTATCCATTTCAGAGGTTTTTACGCTAATATAACAATACGTTTACATTTCTTAGAGTTGAAAATTTATGTTTCTGTCCATAAAAAATTTAGGCATACTTGTTGCGCGATCTCAAGAAAACTACTAGGATGTATTCCAAGTATTGCCTGAGACTTCGTACACTCGTAATCACTAATCACTAATCACTACAACACTCATCACTTAAGACTCATCACTAACCCTTCCGAGCATCAATAATCTCCTGATACACCGCTTGCATTTCGGGGGATAAGCTTTCGTAAATAGCTTGCTCGCATTTTTTGCCAAACGCCGCTTTATCCACTTCTACAAAAGTCATGCCTCTGGCTTTCAGTCGATCTTTAATTTGTGCTTCATTTTCTTGAAAAAGTTGTCGCTCGTAGGCTTGCATATCTTGTGCTGCTTCCAAAAAAATCGTTTGTAAATCTTTGGGTAATCGCTGAAAAGCAGCCTCTCCAATCACAGGGTAACTCCAACTCATAACGTGTTCCGTTAAGTTGACGTATTGCTGTACTTCTGGAAAACCAGCGCTTAAAATTAGTGCAAAGGGATTTTCTTGTGCTTCGATCGTACCTTGCTGCAAGGAAGTGAATACCTCCGAAAAAGCCATTGGGGTTGGCTTTGCGCCCATCGCACTCCAAGCCGTTACAAAGGAAGGAACGCTCGGCACTCGAATGATTAAGCCTTGCAAATCATCGGGGTGCTTGATGGGTCGATTGGAAGTCAAGTGCCTTGGCCCACGTACAAAATAAGTGATTGGTCGCAAGCTCGTTTTTTCTAGCATTTCTTGTTCAATACGCTGCCCGATTGCGCCCTTGATGAAGGCTTCTTGTTCTTCGTAGCTCTGCATCAAAAAGGGCAATTCGCAGAAAGTAGCAATCTCAATCCAATTGCTCATTAAAGAACCCGTAATCGTCATTTCGATCACATCTGCTTTGATGAGGCGAATCGCTTCTGCCTCTTTCGCCAACTGTTCGGAAGGATACACCTCTAGTTGCAGCCGTCCTTCGGAGCGTTCGGCTAGTATTTGACTGA
This sequence comes from Bacteroidota bacterium, assembly GCA_038746215.1. Lineage (GTDB taxonomy): Bacteria > Bacteroidota > Bacteroidia > Chitinophagales > Saprospiraceae > JAAUTG01. Next base: position 2,816 of record JBCDKV010000660.1, read on the forward strand.
AATAATCGAAGGCTTTGTACCAAGTATGATCTTCGTTGGTGAAAAGGCTGGCACGCAGAAGGTAGGTGTCGGTTGATATGGGTTGGCAAGACCATTGCAGACTCATAAATATGGCTAAAAATAAGAAAGTGTGCTTATTCATTTTTGTATCAGATAAATATGTCAAAAGCCAACCTCGTGAATTATACGATTTACTGATTATCAAAGTCGATTGAGTCTAACAGCCAATTGCTATAGACTACTGGACATTTTGACAAAAATCAGCCTTTTCTTTTTGTCTTGATACAAAAAGAAACAAAAAAATCAAGACTTAATTTCTTTGCTTCCCATCCGCTAGCGGGTCATTCGCTTGAAAGTCCACTGGACTTTCACTAAAGATCGCTCACTCGCGTTCCAAAAGCCCTAAAAAGACTAAACAAA
>JBCDKV010000661.1:0-3235 GCA_038746215.1 Bacteroidota bacterium
CGTACTAGCTTCCTCGCTTCACCACACGAGCCACTCGATCTTCACCATCTGACAATACCATCTTGATATAGTAAACACCTTGTTTCAAATCCGATAAATCCATACGTAAATTAGAGGTACTCGGACTTAGGCGACGTACTGTTTTTCCTGATGTGTCCAACAATTCGATGTCTTGCTCTTCATCTAGTCCTTCGTCATCCAAAGCGATAACGCTGGGTTGTACATTTTTAGAAAATACGATGCTTGGTCTACTCAATTGCAGATCAATGTTTTGAGTAGCAGAATATAGATACTGTCCGTCGCTACGAACGGCTTTAATTCGATATTGTAAGCGTTCATCACTCGAATTGGTCTCATCCAAGTGAAGATAAGTTCCCCCTGTTCCTGCTGTTCCCACGGCATCGAGCCACGCAATCTTCTGAAAATTTTGTCCATCGACAGACCGTTGCAATTCATAGCCTGCTACCGCTTGTTCGGCACTCACCTCCCAAAACAGTTCTATCGCATCAGAAAGGACATCTGCACTGAACTGAATAGCATTGGTGGCATCTTCTTCGTTTTCTTCGATCCAAGTATTTTTGGTTGTATTATAATTGACAGATTGGGTATAGGCTTGCTGTGCCCGACTCGTGCTACTCCATAAGCACATCAAAAAAGTAGATAAAAGTGTAGCTGTTAATCTCATACAGGAAGCATTTAAGAAATTAGTAAACAATTGAGGCCCAAACTTTTATCACTGGAGAATTTAAAGTTTTCTCTATTTCATAGTATTCGTCTAATGCATGTTTATAGGAATGCGCTATAAAGAAAAGAAGAAATTTTTAAAAATGTGTAAAAATAGTGGTAGAAATTATGGCAATCGTTAAAAGCTAGACTTTGTTTATTCGTTGAACGGTTTATTTGTTTATTCTACAGCGTCCCTTGATTTTACTTTTTTTGCTCAGTAATTAATCAGTTGAAAAAAGTAATCATATCAAAATTATAAGTAGAAGAAATTTCCTGCGATTGCCTTATGGCAGAAATATATCGTGGCAGATATACCATGTATGCTCATTTCCATGAACAGCACTCGATACTTGTGCTTGTACTCTAAAAATACTTCATTCTGTGCTTAATCTGGTAGCGTGATAGCCATTGACATTGGCGATTCAAAAAGAAAATTTCACCTCCTTAGATTAGCTTCCTGCCCTAACAAGACCTACCTTTGCGCCCTAATTTTATTCAATCAAAATTAAACATTCGCATGAAAACTATTTTGAATATATGGTCAATGACCTTTTTGGTAGCACTACTTTTTAGCTGTCAATCTAATCCTGCTGACTCTGCAGAACACCAAGAAATGGTGGCAGAACACGAAAAAATGGAAGCTGAACACGCAAAATTAGCGGAGGAACATGCTGAAATGGAAGCCATGCACGAAAAAATGGTAGCGCACCACGCTGCACACAGCGATTTAGCCACAGATTCTACACACAATGCTTTGGAAGCACAGCATACCGCGATGATAGAAAAGCACGCCGAACTGATGCAGAAGCACGAAGACATAATCGCAAAACACGCTACCCTAGTGGAAGAACATGCTACTGGAAAGGTAGATATGGAAGCCATGAAGAGCGACCATGATATGATGAAAAAAGAACACGATGCTATTGCAGCAGAACACGACATGATGGCGAAAGAACATGATAAAATGAAGCAAGATCATGAGCAAATGATGAAAGATCACGAACATGCAGATGGAGAAGATCATGGTCATGAGCACTAGACAAATGCCGCTTGAAAAGTACGCTTTTAATCAGTAAGGGAATTTGTAATTAAGCGTGTACGAAGTCTTGTTTTTCTTAACATTTCACTCAAAAATGGACTGAGTCAATGCAAGAAAATCGCGCAACAAGTATGCTTGGCAAATCTCTTGGGACGGAAACACCATTTGAGCATACTTGTTGCGCGATCTCAGGAGCTTTACTAGAGTCTATTCCGAGTATCACTCAAAACTTCTTACACGCCTAAATTTGTAATCAACAAACTATGCGTCTACTTCTTCCAACACCGCTTTTCTCAAATTTGCTCTTTTGCGCAATCGTGCTATGCCTAGCCAGTGCTTGCAAAAGTGACGCAAAAGAACAATCAACCAGCCTCGAAACGAAGGAACAGATAGCAGCTACACCAGTCGATGCTGCGGAGCAAAAACGAATCGTCTTTTTTGGCAATAGTCTTTCTGCCGCTTATGGTTTAGACAACACACAGCAAGGATTTGTTGGACGTATCGCACAGCGAATTGATTCGTTAGGTTTGAACTATAAAGTAGTCAATGCGGGACTAAGTGGCGAAACAACGGGTGGTGGATTAGGTCGAATTAATTGGATACTCGACGATCCAGTCGATATTTTCGTGCTAGAACTAGGTGGAAATGATGCACTCAGAGGGATTGATCCCGCAACTGCAAAGGGTAATTTACAAGCCATCATCGAGCAGGTAAAAACGGCTTACCCAGATGCTAAAATCCTACTGGCGGGTATGCAAGCCCCCAAAAACTTAGGCAACACCTATACCGATCAGTTTGCTGCTATCTACCCAGCACTAGCCGCTGAAAATGATATTGCGCTCATTCCTTTCCTCTTGGAGAATGTAGCCGCCCAATCCGATCTAAATTTAGCAGATGGCATACATCCAAACGTAGCGGGACATCAAATTGTAGCAGAAAACGTTTGGAACGTCTTGGAAAACTTGCTATGAGTACAACGTATGATTTTTGCATAGAATCACAAAATCTAAAAAAGTAGTCTCTTGCTAAGTGGTCAGCAAAGTTGATAGCATCCACTCTTTCATTTCCATTCACACTTTCATTTTCATTCGCACTTTCATTTTCATTCACATTTTTATTTTTCATTTTAATTTCCATTCGCACTTTCATTTTAATTCACACTTTCATTTTAATTCACATCTTTATTTTTCATTTCCATTCACATTTTCATTCGCCGCTAATTTCCTACCTTGCAAGAAATTGCCACTTAAATATGAAAAAACGCTTCCTCATTGGTGTCGGAATACTACTCGCGCTACTGCTGATGGTTTATCTTTTCTTACGCCCTCAACTGCGTGTGCTAGCTGGCTACGTTGCAAAGAATGCCTGTTCTTGCGCCTATGTACTCGGAACAGCAGAAGAACGTATTCGGAGCGAAGATGTAGGCTATGGTTTGTTGCAATATGCTAGCTTCGAGCTAGACGTCATAGA
>JBCDKV010000662.1:0-3234 GCA_038746215.1 Bacteroidota bacterium
GAGAGAAGCATGAAAAATTGATGATTTTTCATGCTTCTCTCCCTCAAACTCCCCTCAGAGCAGACAAAAAATCCTCCTTAAAAGATTTTTTGTCTGCGACTTAACGAATTTTAAAGACGTGCCCACTTTTGAGAGAAAATTGAGCAACAAGAATGCTACTAGGATTTATTCCAAGCATTACTCAAGACTTCGTATACGCCTAATTTAAGCACTAAGGCATCAACTACTTTTACCCACTCGCCAGTCCTATGTAACGGTCAAACAATAACTTCCCGATTTATGACGGCATCTTTTGTCCTGCTACTGTGTTGAAAAGCCTCGCTAGCCGAGAGGATGCCTACGTTTAACTCAGAAAAGGGAACCCTAAATCCCTTTTACTGAGTAGTAGCAGAACAAAACCTGCTCGGTCAAAATGAGGAACTTATTTTTTGTCCGTTACTATAAATTCATCAATCATCAGACAAAACGCCTTTCCTACAACTCATCCTAAAAATCTTACAACTCATTCCAATGCTTTGTGAATCAGTTCAAAATCTTCCCATCTTGTCTTCGGATCACAAATACAGACAGAAAGATGAAACAAGGAATTGGATTACTGCTGATTATATTACATAGCATAGGAGGGTTTTCACAGACGACTATCAATGGCAAGATTGAGGCGAAGGGAGAAGGAGCGATCATCGGCGCAAACGTCTTTATCAAAAACAGCTTTGATGGAACTTCTTCCGATTTGGAGGGTAATTTTTCCTTTCCAACTGCCCAAAAAGGACAAGTTCAACTGATCGTCACCTACATCGGTTACAAAGACTACCGTCAAACTATTCACTTATCGGAGGATGACTTACAACTCCACATCACATTGAAACCCGCTGCTAGTACTTTGCAGGAAATTACGATCACTGCTGGATCATTCGAGGCGGGCGACGAGAAAAAAGCCGTGGTTTTGAACTCCATAGATATTGCGACGACCGCAGGCGCAACCGCTGACATTGCCTCGGCGATGAACACTTTACCTGGCACACAGCGTGTTGGCGAGACGGGACAACTCTTTGTTAGAGGTGGTGCTGCTTCCGAAACCCGTACTTTCATTGATGGCATGTATGTGCAAAGTCCTTATAATAGCACCGCTTCCAACCTGCCTGCTCGCGGACGCTTTTCCCCTTTTCTCTTCAAAGGGACTACTTTCAGCACGGGAGGCTACTCCGCCGAATACGGGCAAGCACTTTCTTCTGCCTTGCTCCTGAATACACAAGACCTAGCGACGGAGACCATCACGAGTATTTCTTTGATGACGGTTGGCGGTGGACTAGCGCATACACAAGCTTGGGACAAGAGTTCCGTGGCGATTTCTTTGGATTACACCAATTTAGCGCCTTACAACAGCTTGCTACCTGCGAATATTCACTTTGAGCGACCCTTTGAAGGCTTGAACGGGCAGGTGATTTTTAGACAAAAAACCAGTGAGACGGGACTCCTAAAAGCTTACGTCAATGTATCTGCGAGTCAATTGACGGTAGAAACACCTGATTTTTTGGATGTCAACAAGCGCAATACTTTAGCACTGGATAATCAAAATTATTTTGGTCAGCTTTCTTTTCAGGACGTACTGAATGACAGATGGAGCGTATTTGCAGCGGTGGGAGTTTCGCGCAATGAAGATCAAATCGTTTCTGCTTTCCAACTAACGGAGGCAGCGAATACAGCACAAGGAAAAATTCGGTGGACTTACGATTGGAACGATCATATTGTTTTGAAGACAGGTGGTGAATTTATCCATAGTGATTGGGAAGAAACTTATACGGACTATGACGAAAGTATTTTTGCGACCGCCTTGAAGGAAAATTATATGGCTACTTTTGCCGAAGCGGATATATATTTCACTAAAAAACTAGTCGCTAGGCTGGGAGGACGATTGGAACATACTACGCTTTTGAATCAAAGCAATATAGCACCGAGATTTTCGATTGCTTACCAACTGCAAGCAGGTGCGCAGATATCTTTGGCAGCGGGACAATTTTATCAAACCCCCGACAACGAGTTGATGCGTCGCACCACAGATTTGGACTTCGAACGGGCAGATCATTACATTCTAAACTATCAGATTCAGAAAAACAAACGTACTTTCCGTGCCGAAGCCTACTACAAAGATTACAAAGACCTAGTCCAATTTGATCGAATAGGAGCGCAGGAAAGCAGTAATGCGGGCAGTGGATATGCGAAAGGTATTGATGTATTCTACCGCGATCAGCAGAGCATCAAATACGGCGACTTTTGGATATCTTACGCCTATCTGGATACCGAAAGAGATTACAGAGATTTTCCCTACGCCGCTACGCCACATTTTGCCTCAAAGCACAATTTTTCGGCGGTCTACAAACACTGGATCGCAAAAATGAACAGTGTGCTAGGCGTGACCTACTCCTATGGCAGTCCACGTCCTTACTACAACCCAAATCACGATAACTTCCACGCCGACCGTACCCCTAGTTTTCACGATTTGAGTGTCAATTGGAGCTATCTGACCAATATTTGCGGACAGTTTAGCATCTTGCACCTCTCTGCTAGCAATATTTTAGGATTACAAAACACCTTCAGTTATCAGTACAGTCAACAACCCAATGCTACTGGTCAATACGATCGCATTGCCGTTCAACCTGCTAACAATAGCTTCTTTTTCGTAGGGCTATTTATCTCAATTGGAAAAAGTTATGAATTGACGAAGGAAACGATGTGATGGAGGGACTTGTTGAGTGATTTACTGATATTGACTTGTTCTATACCTGAGTGAACGCTTCAAAAAATGAAACTTATAGGTATTTTATAGCACACCAAATTTATATACAGAATATAAATGTATCAATATTTCAGACAGTGTCTGGAATATTGGCTGTTTTGAGAAAAATTGCTGTATGCGGTACAAATCACTGCTACTATAGATGTGTTCTTCACAAGTAAATGTTCGCGTAATCCAAGGTTCAATACCTGCATTAGGCATGAAAACGCGACATGTTTATTGAGACAAAAAAGTAGTTGACACTTTCAAATCAAAATTAGGGGTGTACGAAGTTTTTGGCGATGCCTGAGAAAAATTTTAGTAAGGCTCTTGAGATCGCACAACAAGTATGCCCAAAGGTTTTTTATGGACGGAAACACAAATTTCAACTTATTTTTCTCCAAAAAATAAGTTGAAATTTGTGTTTCCGTCCGAAGAGATTTACTGAGCATACTTGTTGC
>JBCDKV010000663.1:0-3226 GCA_038746215.1 Bacteroidota bacterium
TAGGAACAGTGGATAGGGAAGATGCCAGTCAAGAATATAGTAGAATCAATGTTGCACTAATTCATCTAGCTGAAAAAGTTGGAAGTCTTGAACAAGGGAAGGTATCTACCCCTAAACCAAGTTCCAATAATACAGTTCTGACGAACACGAGTTCAAATAAGAATAATACCATACTTTTATCTGTTCTCTTGGGAGTGTTGCTGATTAGTATCGTAAGCTATTTCATCTTTAGCAGCACTGAACCAACTGTTACGGAATCACAGCCAGAGCCAGTTGAGCAAACGCCAGAATATATCATCTGCGTGGATGCTTACAAACAAAAGTCACAAGCGCAAAATAAAGTGGCTGAACTCGCAAGGCAGTATACAGCATACAATGGTAAAGTTGGCTTCATATGGATTCCTGACTATGACTGTTTAAGGGGCGTTGAATTGTATCAGGTTTATATTGGTCCTTTTACAGACAAGACAGCACTAAATCAGGAACTATGTGACTACAAGCAACGGTTCAAAAAAAGTACTTATGCTGTAAAGCTATGTACAGATGGAAACAGAGAAGAAGTTCGTTGTAAAAGCTAAGGGCTTGTTTGGAGCAGGATTGAACTAGAAATCAGCAGTTTGTGGTTCTGACAAGGCGAAAAATTAGCTACATATCTGGATACGGAGTTTATTTTTCATGCAGTCAGGTTTATAAAATGTTGGTTTATAGGAAAACAGTGCTCCAAACATGCTCTAAATCAAAAATCAAAACCAGCCCGCAGCAAAAACACCAAGTCAAAGCGACTGGTCAGGCTGCTCAAATGCAATTCGATGGGTGCGATGGCAGTGTTTAGGGCGTAAGCTACACCGAGTCCACTGCGCCAACGATTCGACCACAAATCTTCAAAATTGGCGTGGACGGTAGAAGTACCGCACTGCATGTAAAAGTGATGCAAGTCAGATAGGTCATAGCGCAAACTAGCTTGCACGGCTGCTGCATTTTGGGCTTGAAAACGCATGAGTGGTAAACCCAATTGGGTAACAAAATTAGGGCGTCGATGGGTCATCAGTCCGCCTTGATAAAAATTGTATTGCGGCGCAATGGCTTCGCTACTATGTCCAATTTGTGCATTCAATAAAAAATGGACGCGATTGGTGATGGGCAGTACTTGTAAGTGCGACCAACTCAGCCACAGCGCAGGTGATTCATCGCGATAATCCAAAAAATTATTGGTAATCAGTTTGGCTTGTAAATCTGTATAGCCACCTTTTTTGGGGTAGAGCGTTCGATCAAAATAGTCTGCTTTGAACTGGAAATAGTAGTTCCACAAATCTTCGCCAAAGCCTTCTAAGATGTCTCGCCGAGCATTTTCAGAAAACCCAAAAAATTGTCCTTCGATGCCTAGCTGGACTTCCATGCTGTTGTTGGGATACCAATTCGCACCAAAACGCCCGTGTGCTTGTACCAAACGACTGTTTTCAAAATCCTCTCCGTCCTCATATTCGTAGTATTCTTCACTATTGACACCCAACTCGAAAGTGGGCGTAATTTTCTTTAGCGTATTGGTCTGATAGTTAGCAACGAGATAGGGATTTCGATCCAGCCGAATTTCAATATCTAGCAAAGAACCCAAGCCGAGTGAGTTTTGTAAGATCGGATTCATCAGAATACCCGCTCCAAAATCGCTATCGTAATTTAGTCCTAACTTCAACAAATCGTTATTCCGCTCGTCCACTTCTATTTGCAGTCGCTGCCCATTTTCTTCGCTGGGTAATTGGTAGTACACTCGATCAAAACGACTACTCGCTTGTAATTTTTTCACAGCGGCTTGAATTTCTCTCAGGCTGTAAGCGTCTTTTTCTTCCAAATCCAAACTTTTCAAAACTACATCCTGTGGGAACGTATTATTGCCTTCGATAGATATTTTCTTTACAGACACTTCTTCCAATGCACTTATTTTTTGTCGTCCAAAACTACTGTACAAAGCTGGACGTTTCAAAGGCAAAAGTGCCTCTTTCATTTTCACGGCGGCGGCGTAACCTCTTGCCATTAGAGAATCAGCTTTATCAAAATCCGTAGCCGAAAAACCCGTTATATCCACCTCTATACAAATATCGCAATCGCCTTCGTAGAGCGAGCGCGCATTCTGCATGATGACATCATAAGTTTTGGTAATAATATTGGACAATCCTTTACTGCCTTTGCCATAGTTACGATCCAAAAAAGTGACGCCAACCACCAAATCTGCTCCCTTTTTTCGCATTTCATTGACTGGAAAATTGTTTAGTACGCCACCATCTACGAGCAAATAATCATCTATGATAACGGGTTGAAAAAAGCCTGGAATAGCCATGGTCGCCAACAAAGCATCGGGTAAATAACCCTGATCTAGGAGAACAGGTTCGCCCGTAATCAAATCCACCGCCATACAATAGAAAGGAGTAGGAAATTCATCAAACTCACGCACGGTGATACTAGGCGAACATAACTTTTGCAACAACTGATAAATATTAATGCCATCCACCAAAGATTCGGACAAATGAATCGCTTTATCTTCTCTGCGGAGGGTTAATAAGTAGCGATCTTGCGCATTTTTCAGTCGAAAAGGCGCATCTTTTCGGTTAAATTCATTGCTCAACAAATAATCCCAATCCTGATCGCGTGCAATTGCTTGTAGGTCTTCCACATCGTAGCCCATAGCGTAAAAAGCACCCACTAAACCGCCCATACTAGTGCCACCGACTTGATCAACTTTAATCCCCAATTCTTCCAAATATTGGATGACGCCGACGTGAGCAATTCCCAGTGCGCCACCGCCACTAAGCACCAAACCAATTTGGGTACTATCCAATTGACTGTGTGTTTTTGGATTCAGTACAACTAAGCAGAAAAGCAAGCTAAAAGTCTTCAAAATTATTTTCATGTGCTAATATTTTTTGCGAGACAGGGACATGTTTATCTGAGTCTGAAAAGTAGTTGACACTTTAGTCTCAAATTGCTACTTTTCATGAAGTAAAAATAAGTGCTTTACAGCGTTCTGTTTTCCTTAAATATGACTTTAGTCAATGCAAGAAAATCGCGCAACAAGTATGCTCAGTAAGTCTCTTCGGACGGAAACACAAATTTCAACTTATTTTTCTCTAAAAAAAATAAGTTGAAATTTGTGTTTCCGTCCATAAAACTCTTTAGGCATACTTGTTGCGCGATCTCAAGAAAGTTACTAGGATTTATTTCAAGTACCGTTCAA
>JBCDKV010000664.1:0-3225 GCA_038746215.1 Bacteroidota bacterium
AAACGGCATCTATATTGATTCGTTGTCGGATGTAGCGTTGCAACAATTTTTCGATCAGAACTTTTTTGCTGTCGAAGCGTCCTTTCGGGTGCCTTTCATTTTCTAAGCGCAATCGGCAAGCAGCCACTGCAAAAGCAATTGGATTCACCATTTCCCAAAGATCATCCAGATACTGTTCTCGCACGACATAGTAAGGAAAGTTCATTTGAATACTACTCTGCGCAAATTCGTATTGATAAGATTCGTGGCGGTAGGGTAGGGAATTGGCTAAGAAAATCACGAAAGCATTGGTTGGGATTTTAAATTCAACGGTCTGCAAGGTAGCCATGTAGTCTTTGAACAACTGCTGTCCAAAATCTTTGTTTTCGTAGCCTACATGTTCCAAACAAAGCAAAAGCAAAGCGTTGTGCTGATCTTTAAATCGAAGCCCAATAATTAAATTTTCCTGCGGTTGATCCGCACTACCTGCCACCACCTGCGCTGGAATATTTAAGAAAGTAGCAGGACGACTAAAATCAACCTTTCCTGTCCAGTCTGGCAGAAAAAAATCAATGAAATCTTGGTAAAGGTGCTGAATGAGTAATTTCCAATGTGCTTGCATGGCTGAGCTTGATGTGAATGGTATCATAGAACAACTCAGTGCGGTAAGGGATTAGGAGAATTACCTAATTTTTTTTGTGAGGGATAAAAATTAAGTAAATGCTATAAGTTTGGCGCAGCTATTTTTTCTGTTGTCAAGGCATGAAGGAGTGTAAGTTCCTGAACCCAAAGGGATGGGGGGCTAGTCATAGCAGGGTTACCTGGGTTAGCTTATGCCAGTGGCATAAACAGCGTACTTAACATTAACGCAGTGGTGCAAAGCAGAAAAGATTGATTATCTTTTCAACGCATTGAACCGCTAGCGGACGGGATGCCTAAAGGAAAAAGAGCAAGTCAAAATGTAGCAGTTATTTCATCTTCATTCCTAAGAGTAAAAAGAATAGCACACATCGCTAAGTCTGGTTTTTTTTTGGATAATACAGGGCTGTACGAAATCTCGTTTTTCCTAATTTTTGATCTGAAAACAACCCGTGAATATATTTGTAACACAGCCTCATGAATCATGCTTCTCTCCCTTAAATTCCCCTAAGCAGAAAGTCTTTTCACCTTTGAAAAAAGACTTTCTGCGAATCTTGGAAACGAAATCTTCCATTTTCTATTTGTGCCCACTTTTGAATTCTGGCTTTACCCAAAACTTCGTATCCGAGTCAGATTATAATAAAAAGCCATATTCTCAAAACTAATGTAAGCCATATACCTTTAACCTATGAAAATCGAGATCTACAAAGGATTATGATACTTTTGCGTCCAAATCAAATTATTCGTTTTTCATCTGCAGACATTATAGAAATAGGGGAAAATTTTCCTTGTAATGAAAAGCGTAAAAAAATCGACAATTTTTATGAAAGCCTTACAAAGCAATGCTTTTTACCGCAATCTTCAACCTGCCGCTTTGATAGAGCGAACCATTAGAAATGGTCAAGGAAAACTGAGCAGTTCAGGTGCCTTGGTCATCAATACGGGGAAATTCACGGGACGTTCTCCCAAAGATCGTTTCATCGTGAGAGATGCGATCACCGAAGATACCGTAGATTGGGGAGACATCAATATGCCCATCGACCCAGTTTGTTATGAGCAACTGTACGATAAAATTATAGACTACGCCAATACCCTAGATGAAATCTATGTACGCGACGTGGCGGCTTGTGCGAGTCCGAAATATCGCCTGAATGTGCGTTTTTACACCGAGTTTCCTTGGCAAAATCTATTCATTTACAATATGTTTTTGCGCTTGAATGAGGAAGACCTGGGCAAGTTTGAAGCAGACTGGCAGGTGTACGCCTTTCCGAGTGTCGAAGCTGACCCAAAAATGGATTTGACCCGCCAAGAGAACTTTTCTATCATCAATTTCAAGGAGAAAACCATCATCATTGGGGGAACTGCCTACACGGGAGAAATGAAAAAGGGAATTTTCTCTGCCCTGAATTTCATATTACCCGTTTCTTACAATGTGCTACCAATGCACTGCTCTGCTAATGTGGGTGCAGAAGGGGACACTTCCCTGTTTTTTGGGCTGTCTGGTACTGGAAAAACCACGCTTTCCAATGATCCAGATCGTCGCTTGATCGGAGATGACGAACATGGTTGGTCAAAAGAAAGTGTCTTCAATTTTGAAGGTGGATGTTACGCCAAAACCATCAATCTTTCGTCTTCGCGCGAACCACAAATCTACAATGCCATCAAATTCGGGGCAATGCTAGAAAATGTGGGTTTTGAAGCGGATGAATGTACCGTAGATTATGCAGATAGCTCCATCACACAGAACACTAGGGTCAGCTATCCCATCTACCACATTAACAATATCATGTACAATTCAAGAGGTGATCTACCCGAAAATATCTTCTTCTTGACTTGCGATGCGTTTGGTGTATTGCCTCCTATTTCTAAGTTGACCAAAGCGCAAGCCATGTATCACTTTATGAGTGGCTACACGGCTAAAATTGCGGGTACAGAGGAAGGTATCACAGAGCCACAAGCTACTTTTTCTGCTTGTTTTGGTGCACCGTTTTTACCACTGCACCCAGCAAAATACGCCAGCTTGCTAGGAGAAAAACTAGAAAAAGGCAATCGAAATGGCAATCCAATCAATGTTTGGTTGGTCAATACGGGCTGGTCAGGCGGTGGTTTTGGCGAAGGATCGAGAATCCACCTGCCTTTCACTCGCTCTATGATAAAAGCGGCACTCATTGGGGCATTAAATAAAGTGAGCTATCGGCAAGACCCAATTTTTGGTTTAGCTGTGCCTGAGAAATGTCCTGATGTCCCAAACGCCATATTGAATCCGAGGGATACTTGGCGCAACGAAGAAGACTATGATCGAGCAGCCCTCGCCCTCGCTCAACGCTTCCAGCAAAATTTTGAGGCTTATGCCGCTGGTACGGACGAGATCATTATGCAAGCTGGACCAGTGGTAGCTGTTCAGTAGGGTATACCCCGTAGAAGATAAAAAAGTGCATTTTGCTTCCTTGACATTTCTAAATACAAGCTATTAGGTGTACTTTCAAATTTGGCGGCATCGAGCCTGCCAAATTTGATCAAGGTTTTTTAAGGACAAAGAAGCGAGAATCGCTTCTTTGTCCTTAAAAAACCTTGATTCGCTGAGGAGGTGTCGACCTCCTCCTCAGC
>JBCDKV010000665.1:0-3222 GCA_038746215.1 Bacteroidota bacterium
GGATCGAACTGTAAATCAGTAGTTTACGGTTTTGACGAAGCAAATAATAGCGACTTTATCGGGATAAACGAGCAATTATTTTCAAAGTCAAGTTCGGAAAATATTGGTTTACAGGAAGATAGTACTCCAAACATGCTCTTAGGAACACCCTGTGTCAATATAAGAAAATTGAGCAACAAGTATGCCTAGTAAGTTTCTTCAGCCGGAAACACAAATTTCAATTTATTTTTTTGGAGAAAAATAAATTGAAATTTGTGTTTCCGGCCATAAAACCCTTCAAGCATACTTGTTGCGCGATCTAAGGACATTGATCTGAGCTACATTTGAGTGAAAAGTCGATGAAATAAGACTCTATGTATACTTGATTAAGTCTTTCAATTATACAAAATATTTGGTACAACAATCTTCCGCTCCATCCGCCATTTGTACAACCAATAAACAATTTTAGTCAATAAATCGTAGCCAAAAAATAAGCACAGCATTAATATTCGTATCGGTGCAGCAATGGCAGGTGCTGGTTCTTTCCAATGAGGAGGAGAAGGGTAGCCGAGTGCTGCTAATTCATCGCTCGTTTTTCTATATCGCCAAACCAACAGCCAATGCAACCAATCGGGCATCTCCATTTTTTTACTGACGTGTACCTTCTTCGCTAAACCAGCGGGCTGAAAAGATGCAATTTCCAAATCTTGGCAGACCCGATTGAGGAAAAGCTGTGGGTCTTTTTGCAGATCATTGTAGAAGTAGACGAGGACTTGTTCTTTTGGGAAATATTTCAGCCATTTTTGTAGTACTTTAGCGTAATTAGTCCGCTCAAAATTACCGCGACTAGTCACTTGCAGCACTAATTTCAGCAAGTCTTTTTGTCCTAATGCACGTTGATTAAAAGATGAACTATGCATACGAGCTTGCGACCAAGCACGTTCCACTGGATTGCGCAGCAAAACAATGAGCTTTGTGTTTGGCAGCAGCGTATGCAAAAATCGAATGCACTTTTCTGGCATATGGAAATAGTTGGGCGACTTTTCGCCGAGTAGCTTATGTCTTGCTTCCACTGTATTGAAGAGTGCCAAATAGAGATCAGGCTGCAAGAGCGAGCGATTGAAAAAGTGAACTTCTTCGGGATAAGGCGGAATATAGATGCTCTCGTGTTCTAGTAGCACTTTACGCAGCCAAGTCGTACCACCTTTTTGTGTGCCAATGATGAGGAAGTCGGGTTTCGGTAGGCTGTTGTCTAATGCAATAGTCATTTTCTGCTGAAATTGAGATTGTACTAAGCCATTTCCATTCTAGCTGCGGTCAATAGGGATTCGAACATGGCTTTACCATCTGTATTGCCTAGTACTGCTTCCGAGGCACGTTCTGGATGTGGCATCATCCCAAAAACATTCCGATTAGCGTTGCAAATCCCTGCTATGTTCAATATCGATCCATTTGGATTGGACGCTTCATCTACGACACCATTGGCATTACAGTACTTGAATAGGATTTGATCATTGTCCGTCAATTGCTTGATGTTGGCTTCGTCCGCATAGTAGCGTCCTTCTGCGTGAGCAATCGGAATCTTCAAAGGAATTTCGACTGGAAGTGTTGCCGTAATGGGCGCATTATTAGTTTGGGGAGACAAGTAGATATTTTTGCAAATGAACTTTTGCTTTTCGTTGCGCAGTAAAGTGCCAGATAATAGCTGTGCTTCACAAAGGATTTGAAAACCATTACAAATTCCCCACACGTATCCACCATTGTTCGCAAAATTGATGACCGCTTGCATGATGGGCGAAAATCTCGCAATAGCCCCTGCTCTTAGGTAATCCCCATAGGAAAAACCACCTGGTACGATAATACAATCACCTTTATCAAAGCCTTCCAAATCAGTTTCCTTGTGCCACAATTTGACTACTTTTTGTTGCATGACTTTTCTGAGTACATACACCATGTCGTCGTCACAATTCGAGCCAGGAAAGACAATTACACCAAATTTCATATTCTATAATTTTTTTACACAAGTTTGCGCACTCGTTTTGTTGCAGTATTCAGCCTCAGCCCGAACTTAGCCAATAAGGATTGAGTTGCCAAGCAAGCACCAACACGAGCAATATAAAATGCAATAACTCCGCCGTCGTTTTACCAATATTAGAAAGCAGCAAGCCAAGTAATACCCCAATGGGAACAATCAGTATGCCGAGGTGTGATACGCTGAGACTCGGTTGAAGTACCAATGCAAAAGGACTGATTGCTAGCATGATGTAGAGTATCCCTACTTTCTTCTGAAATTGTATGTTTTGCTTTAGCATAATACTGCTATACCCAAATAGCACCATTAAAAGCAAAAAAGCCATCAAGAGTAGCTCTACTAAGAAAAAATCTCTTTGGCTTAAAGATAAGTTCAGGAGATTGGAGTTGACAACAAATTGCTGTTCTAAAAAATAGCTTAGGTGATCGTTCCAAAAGGTAATCGTAGCGGCTAAGAAAAATACTGTAATCGCTCCAAATAGCATAGAAAAGAATTCATTCAATTTGAATGCACGTAGGGAACTCAGACCAAAAATGGCAAGCAACAGGAAAAATAAGTAAGGGAAATAAAACAAGCTTGCTATTGCAATCCAAAGCCCCGTATCGAAAATATTACCTGCGGCTTTGGGCTTTCGGTAAGTACTCATCAATTGGTCAAAAGCAATTAAGATAAAAGTATTCGCCAATAGGATGGAAGAAATACCCAAAAAGGGAGGAATCGCACTAGCAACCAATAGATACATAGCACCAGGAAGCAGTAAATATTCTGTGACCAAGCGGTGCTTTCTGACGATAACCGTGAGGTAAATAGCATGAAAGAACAAGAGCAAAAATTCCACGAGTCTATACTCCCAGATACGCAACTCAGACAAAAAGGTTAAGACGTAATAAGTAGCTGGTGTGTCAGTAGCTAGCGCTTCTACACTGGCGGGTGCTAGTAGAAATACACTTCCTCTAAGGAGCAGCAAGTAAATTAGCAGTAGTAAGCTATTGAGAATTTGATTTGTTCTAAAAAAAGATAACAAAATATATTTTATTCAATGTTTAATAGTCGAGGGAAACACAAAGCTGCAAATAACGGGAGTTTTCTCCAAAATTCATGCTAAGTACACCGTAAACTAAATAACTTCGTCTTTTGACGGTCTCTTTTGAAATCTATCTGTGTTATTTTTTTGCAGGAATAACTCGTTATGCCAGAAAAAAATGCCTTGA
>JBCDKV010000666.1:0-3214 GCA_038746215.1 Bacteroidota bacterium
ACAAAGTTTTTGTCCTTATCGCTTTTTGAACTTGCACTTGATACTTGCGCTTGCACTTTAGACCAGTGTGCTGGTCTGGTTTACTTGGCTTTTTACTTATCTAAAACTCAAAAAAGGCTACCTTTGTTATCTCACGACGGCTTAAAATGATCGTATGTATACTAGATTTGCGTTAATCTTTTCTTATGCTTTCCTTTTTGTAGTGGGTGTTTTCTATTATCCTAAATGGGAAAAAGGAGGCACGGAGGCAACGCTGAGTTGGGATGTATCGGGTTATTATTTTTACTTACCCGCCTTCCTGATCTACGAAGATGCCAAGCAACTAGCCTTTGCGCCCGAACTATTGAAAAAGTATCGCCCAACACCTGATTTGCAACAAGCCTATCGACACGAAAGTGGCAATATGGTGATGAAGTATTCCAGCGGACAAGCCCTCGTTTTTTCGCCTTTTTTTGCCATAGCGCACCTCATCGCAGAGCAACAACCGCAGTATCCAGCAGATGGATTTTCTTTCCCGTATCAGCTCGCGATTGGACTAGGAAGTTTATTGATTTGCTTTATCGGGCTGTTCTTTTTGGCAAAAATACTGAATTACTACTTTGATGATCGAATTGCCGCTTTGACTTTATTGGTCATTGTTTTGACTACCAATTACTTAGAATACGGCGCCATCAGTGGTGCGATGACCCACAATACGCTTTTTACCATTTATACCCTCTTGATTTGGACAACCATACAATTCTACAAACGACCTAGTTTTGGCAAAGCATTGGGCATTGGTGTTTGCGTCGGATTGGCTGCTTTGACTCGCCCTACGGAAATCATTGCTGCTTTAGTACCTATACTTTGGGGCATACCATCCATTGCAGCACGCTTACGATTTTTTCAGCAGCATTGGTCGAAGTTATTGCTGGCTGCAGTCGTTACGCTCGCCATCGGTAGCATACAATTGGTGTATTGGAAGTACGCCACGGGCGATTTCATCGTCTACAGCTACGAAGAACAGGGTTTTAGTTGGTTGCGACCACACCTGAAAGATGGCTTTTTCAGTACCCGCGCGGGTTGGCTGACTTATACGCCCATGATGACGTTTGCACTGATCGGCTTTTATTTTTTATACCGAAAAAGTAGATCCCTATTTTGGGGAACATTTGTCTTTTCTTTGCTCTTCATCTACATCACTTTTGCTTGGGATATTTGGTGGTATGGCGGTTCTCTGGGGCAGCGAGCTATGGTACAAGCTTATCCCATACTAGCAATTCCATTGGCGGCTTTTTTGGCTTGGGTTTGGAAACAAAAGATTTGGAAGTATGCTTTTCTGACGCTAGCTGCCTTGTTTTTGTACTACAATTTCTGGCTCATTCATCAAGCGCATTTGGGTGGATTGCTGCGACCTGGCGAAATGACGAAACCCTATTTTTGGGGCATCGTTGGGCGATTTGAAGTAGGAGAAGAAAAACAGAAACTTTTGGATACGAATGAGTTGTTTCGAGGCGAACGACAATCGGTTGAGGTTTTGCTGGAGGAATCATTTTCTACACAGTTCACGAAAGACATGCAACTCAATGCGGATTACGCCACTTCCCCACCTTACGGTATGCAGATTGATAATGAAAGGCAGTTTTCTCCTTTTTTTGAAATCGACCAAGCAGCTATTCCAAGCGAAGCCAAGTGGCTGAGGGCGAGCGCAAATTTTGTTGCCCCCTACAAAGAGTACGATACTTGGCTGATGACGCAATTTATCGTGAAATTTATGCAAGGCGAAGAAGCGGTGAAGACCAAAAAGATCAGATTGCATCGGTTTTTAGAAAACGAAAAATGGCGAACGCTCTGGATTGATACGAAAATTCCAAAGACAGACTTTTCAAAAGTACGGGTCTATTTTTGGAATGCCGAAAGCCCTAAACAGTTGTTTGTGGATGATTTGAAGATTGAAAGTTTTTGGTAAAGTTATAGCTATAAAATCCCAGCGTCAGTAAGCATTCACAGATTTTTCGATACCATTAGTCGAAGATTTCTGAAAGTGTTAAAGAAATTAAGAGATACTTGTAATTGTATTGACAAGGCAATCGCAAGAAAATTTTTTCTGTTTATGATGTTGATATGTTTATTTGTTTAACTGGTAATCATTGATCATAGAAGCAAAATCAAGGAAATATTTGCAATAAACAGATCAACAATTCAACGAATAAACAAAGTCTAGCTTTTAACGATTGCCATATTGTATTGACGCCCACATCAAAATACGATGATCCATGATAAGTACAACAATTGAATGCAAAAATTTGACTAAACGCTTTGGCGATTTCACGGCAGTCAACAATATCAGTTTGGAGGTCAAAGAAGGAGAAATATTTGGTCTGCTGGGACCCAATGGCGCAGGCAAAACAACGACCCTCCGAATGCTGTCTGGCTTGCTCAGTCCTACTGCTGGTGAGTCTTATATTGCTGGGCATTCCATGCAAGCTAGCCCCTTAACTGCTAGACGGGAACTCGGATTTCTGACGGGCGATATGGATTTGTATCGTCGCTTGAATCCACCTGAAATGCTGACCTACTTCGGCAACCTATACGAAGTACCCAGAAAAGAACTCAAAGCACGCGTGGAACGCTTGGTGGATTGGTTTGGAATTACGCCCTTTCGCAATAGACATTGCGAAAAGCTATCTACTGGACAAAAGCAGCGAACGTCCATCGCTCGTACATTGGTACACGATCCAAAAGTCGTAGTACTGGACGAGCCAACGACGGGTTTGGATATTATGGCGAGTGAATTTGTCCTGCAATTCATTAAACGGATAGCGAGAGAAGAAAATAAAACAGTCATCTTTTCTACGCACCACCTAGATGAAGTCGAACGACTCTGTGATCGTATCGCCATCATTCACAAAAGCAATCTCATTGCCATCGGAACAGTCGAAGAGGTGAAAGCACAAGTTGGGAAAACACAGTTGGCAGAGGCTTTTTTCCAATTGGTGAATGAGGAATAATGAACAACCCAAAACATGATAAGCTCATCAACTTACTTGATATTCTCTTTTGAAAATTGCTAATTTTTATTTAAGCATGTACGAAATTTCAAGCGATACTTGAGATACATTCTGGTAAAGCTTCTGAGATCGCGCAACAAGTATGCCTAAAGATTTTTTATGGACGGAAACACAAAATTTCACTAATTTTTTTTATAGAAAAATAGTGAAATTTTGTGTTTCCG
>JBCDKV010000667.1:0-3211 GCA_038746215.1 Bacteroidota bacterium
ATTTGTGTTTCCGTCCGAAGAGATTTACCAAGCATACTTGTTGCTCAATTTTCTGGCATTGACTCAGGCTATTTTCAAGTAAAATGTTAACAAAATTGAGACTTCGTACACCCCTAATCCAGATATGCAACTAATTTTCCACCTTGTCAGAACCGCAAACTACTGATTATCAGTTTGTAAAAATTCCATACAAGCTCCTATTCCAAGTATTGCTCATATCTTCGTGCACATCTAAAAACAAATCGAAAATGCAAATCAAAATATCTATTTTCACGCTATTGCTCTTGGTGGCTAGTAGCTGTATCAACCAAAAAAGCGGCATTACTGACACTGAAAACACGACCGAAACTGCTACCGAAAAGCCTTTCCTTTGGGAAAATGCACACATTTACTTTCTGCTGACGGATCGCTTTAACAACGGCAATACGGCAAATGATGTCAATTTTGGGCGCACCGAAAAAACGGCAAAACTCCGTGGGTTCATGGGAGGTGATCTGAAAGGGATTACTCAAAAAATAGAAGCGGGCTACTTCAATGATTTGGGTGTAGATGCGATTTGGTTCACGCCCGTCGTTGAACAAGTCCACGGCCTAGTAGATGAAGGAACGGGCGCGACTTATGGCTTTCACGGTTACTGGACAAAAGACTGGACAACACTCGACCCCAATTTTGGAACAGCCGAAGATTTAGCCGAAATGATTGCTACTGCCCATAAGAACGGCATCCGCATTCTGATGGATGTCGTCGCCAATCATACAGGACCAGTCACGCCCATGGATGCGGCTTGGCCCGAAAGCTGGGTGCGAGAAGACCCGACTTGTACTTATAAAGACTTGAAAACAACGGTCGTTTGCACGCTAGTAGATAATCTACCTGACATTAAGACGGAAAAGGTAAAGGCTTCGGAAAGCGTCGATTTACCGCCGCAATTGGTGGAAAAGTGGAAGCAAGAAGGTCGATACGAACAGGAAATCGCGGAACTGGACGCCTTTTTCAAACGAACGGGCTATCCGAGGACACCTCGCTATTACATCATCAAATGGCTGATTGATTTCATCAAGGATTATGGCATTGACGGTTATCGAGTAGATACGGTGAAGCACACGGAGGAAGATATTTGGGAGGATTTAAGAAAGGAGGCAGATGCGGCTTTTGCAACTTGGAAGCAGACACATCCAAATCAAGTTATGGATAAAGCTGTGCCTTTTTATATGGTAGGTGAAGTGTACAATTATGGCATTAGTGGCGGACGAGATTACGATTATGGCGATCAGAAAATTGATTTTTTTGATGCGTTTACAAGTCTTATCAATTTTGAATTCAAATACGATGCAAACAAAGATTACGAAAGTATTTTTACGAAGTACGACCAGCTACTAGCACAAAAATTACCCAATAAAACCGTCGTTAACTACATCAGTTCCCACGACGACGGCGCACCTTTCGACAAGGCAAGAGCAAAAGCGATGGAAGCAGGAACAAAATTGCTACTTTGCCCTGGTAGCTTACAGACTTATTATGGCGACGAAACAGCTCGTTCCCTCACCATAGCTGGCACGGAGGGCGACGCTACTTTGCGCTCTTTTATGAATTGGGAAGAAATAGAAAAAAATGAGTTAAAAGGCAAGCATCGGACACAGGCTATCCTTGTACACTGGCAGAAACTGGGACAGTTTAGACAGGCACATCCAGCCGTGGGTTCGGGCAAGCACCAACGACTATCTGAGCGTCCGTATGTCTTTAGTCGTACGTATGCCAAGGGGAATTACAGCGATCAAGTGGTGGTAGCTTTAGATGTAGAAACCAAGGCAAAATCAATTCCCGTAGCGGATGTTTTCGCAGATGGAACGAGTCTAAAAGAGTACTATTCGGGGCAAATGGTAAAAGTAACTAAAGGGATGGTGACTTTTAGTTCTGACTACGATGTGGTGCTGCTAGGACGGTAGTAATTACTTGATTAGAAATGAAAAATCGCAGTAATTATTTCTATTTTCCTACAAAGTCGAGGTAGTCTTTCATCTCCTTGCTAATCGCTAGCGTATTTGACCCAAATTCTTTGTGGGCATAAGCATTTTGATCTAGTAAGTCGTAACAGGCTTGCTTATCGGCAGGTGATAAATGCTTGTGTTCAAAGATGATTGCTTTTGGCTTGGTGGTGGCAATATCGAATAATCGAATGACTTGATAATCGTAACCTTCCGTGTCGATTTGTAGTAAATCAATCTGTTGAATCTTATACTTTTCCAATAAGGTCGGCGGGCTAATGACCAGGGTTGGTTCTGCGACGATGTGTTTTTCAGGCTCATTTGGGAGTTCTACGCTGTAATGCTCACACCTTTTGGCGATCAGACCATTATCAAATGCTTTTTCCAGCACGGTACGATCAAAAGAAGCCATACCCGTTGCCCAACGCATATCCGTGAATCCAATCTTATACAGATTTCGTTGTCCATCGGATGCGCCCACCGCAGCACAAAGTGTGTGAAGCCCTTTGGATCGTCGATGAAGTGGCTCTAAATATTCCCGATAGACCTCAGTTTGAGGTTCGAGCAATACGCCTTTCCAACGATCTCTCTTGATAAATTTATGAATGGGATCATTAGTCATGCCATCATTCGCCCCGACCTGCACTACCGTAAAATTGTGCTGCTTATCCTTAGAGTAAGTATCCAAGAAATCACTCAGACTACCTGCTTTTGCTTGGTAAAAGTATCGGTAAAAACCAAGGAAAAAAACATTGTTGCTGGCACTAAGCCGAAAGCGCAATCGCTTGTAAGATTTTCTATACCAACTTTTGAATTGTTGTAGCATGTTTAGGTATTAATGATTGCGCAGACCTATGGCTAATTAGCCATTTAGGGGTATACGAAGTTTTTGGTGATGCCTGAGAAAAATTTTAGTAAAGCGCTTGGGATCGGGCAACAAGTATGCTCAGAGGGTTTTTATGGACGGAAACACAAATTTCAACTTATTTTCTCCAAAAAATAAGTTAAAATTTGTGTTTCCGTCCAAAGAGATTTACTAAGTATACTTGTTGCGCGATTTTTTGGCATTGACTCATGCTATTTTGAAGTAAGATGTTAAAAAAATGAGACTTTGTACATCCCTACACTGTAATTAGGAATGGTACACAAATAAATTTACATTTTGACTTGCTCTTTTTTCCTTACTCATCGTTATAAAAAGCCTTACAGAACATAGGCTATGCGCG
>JBCDKV010000668.1:0-3197 GCA_038746215.1 Bacteroidota bacterium
CTCCAACTGAACACACACTTTATATCACCTAAGAACTTGTTTGGAGCATTATTTTCTTCCCCAAAACCATAAGCTACTGGTTTACAGTTCAATCCTGCTCTAAACAAGCTCTAAGTAAAAGTTAGCAAACCTCACACGATGCGATTAGCTTGACTGGTTGCTGATAAAAAGTAAATTCATGTTAATTATAATATCCTTCTTTTTAGCACATTGGTATTTATCCATTTTTTCTCAAACATTTTTTTTACATCGGTACGCAGCACACCGAATGTTTAAGATGAACAAGTTTTGGGAGCGATTCTTTTATGTTTTTACTTTCATCACGCAAGGGAGCAGCTATTTAAGTCCTGCTTCCTATGGAAAAATGCACCGACTGCACCACGCACATGCCGACACGGAACACGATCCACACTCGCCTTCTTACAGCAAAAACCTGTTCGATATGATGTGGAAAACCCGTCGTGTCTATTTGGATATTGATCGAGATAAAGTGGAAGTAGATCAGCGGCACACCAAGAATCTACCAGAATGGGAAGCTTTCGATAATTTTGCGCAGAGTATTTTCACCAGAATTGCTTGGGCTTTGTTCTATATTTGGTTCTACGTACAGTTTGCGCCTAGTGCCTGGTGGTTTATTCTAATTCCTATTCATATCACGATGGGACCCACACACGGGGTTATCATCAATTGGTTTTCACATAAGATTGGCTATCGTAATTTCGAGAGCAAGGATACTTCTACCAATTATTTGCCCTTCGATTTTTTGACGATGGGGGAGGGCTATCACAACAATCATCATCGCTACGGACACAAACCTAATTTCGGTGGCGTGCGTTGGCACGAGATCGATTTGACTTGGTTGGTCATCAGAGGTTTGGATAAAATAGGGGTTTTGCAACTGCGGATTCAGTGAGGTAGTAGTGATCTGCTTTTCACTCACTCTGCACCACTCCTTCATAAATAAAAGGAACACTAAAATCATCTAGTGCGTAAGCTGAACGTACATCGCTATAAACTTTTCTATTCAGCGTCAATTCGTTGATGCCCAAGCGAACATTTTCCAGTGGGAAGGTGCAGATATATCCTTTCTCCCCTAAATTGGGATGTACGTAGAAGGCTAGTTGTACTAAAGAATCTGCCACTGCTTGCTGATTGATTTCAAAGGTGTAATATTGTTTGGTCAGTGTTTTCAAACGTGTCAGGTAATTTCGGTGGGCAAGTCGCTCTTTCGCTATAAAATTGAGTCGCAAACTGTCCATTTGCGCATTCGTTTCCATGCTATCGTACTGTTCATAAAGCAATGCTCGGCGTTCTTTAAAATACGCACTGTACTCAGTCGTAGGTTGCTTTTTGATGAAACTGTGTTTGCGTCGGTTGTTGTCTCCTAGATTGTTGATCAGTGCAATGGAAGTATCTGTTCGCGCAATAAAATTATCCAGTCCTTTGGTATGCTTAACAAAGACCTTCATGATGGGAGTCTCAACGATATGCTTGGACAAACTCAGGTTCCGTATTTTGATGTAGTTGCCTTTTTCTTTTTCAATTTGTCTCAAATCATCGTAATGGATGGGCTGAAAAGATGTCTGTGCCAATTCGTCAGTGATGTACCAGTCTTCTCGTGGAAAAAATTTATAATCGTAATCCGTGAAGCCATTGTAGTTCTCAAGGGAAAACAACAGCACAGGGATGCTAATTACCAGCCATTTGGCATATCTTTGGTCTAGAAAATTAAGCAATATAGGTCGCCACAAAAACGAAAGCGTCACAATACCAACAAATCGGTATAAAGCGAAAAAGGTATTCCTGAAAATGGGAAACTTAATCGTTTTTAGCCAACCCAAAGTCAAAAAATCGAAAGCGACTACAGCACCTGGTAAGACCAACAAATAAACAATGATCTTGCCCAAGATACTTTTTCCTCCCATACCCAATTTTTGTAGTAAATCTGTGACTAGCGATACCTCAAAGGCATAAAGCAAAAAAGCAGTACTGGCAAAAAATAGCAGATAGGCAAAAGCCAATATAGAACTGGAAAAGTTTTCTAAGCTGTCAATATAGTCATCGAAGCTACCTATTTTTTTGTGTAGAAATTGCTTGATTTTTTCGTTGTATTTGAAGCGATCAAAGTCAATATCGCCCGAAACGTATCTCAGCCCAATGGCACCGATCCAAAGTCCTCGGATGAAAATGAGGGCGAGCAAAGAAAAAATGAATACGCCGCAAAAAGCGTTGAAAAAGGAATACCAATTGACGGTCTCCGTGAAAAGCCAACCGAATCCGTTTACTTCATTTGCCCGAAACTGTACTTCTTTTAGGGCTAAAAATTCTCGCAATTGAAACAATCCAAACAAAACGAAACCCGTGATGATCAGCTCTAAGTTCCAGCTTTGCTCTTGCAATTGGTCGAGCCAACTACTTCGTTTGTTCTGCTCTTGATTTGACATTGATATTCCAAATTGTGAGGATGATCGTTAGTGCCAATAATGGCTGGTTGAAGGCATTAAACAAATAAACAGTTCAACAAATCAACAAAAACATACTTTTTGTTCCGAATTAGAGCTTGTTTGGAGCAGGATTGAACTGTAAATCAATAGTTTACGGTTCTGGCGAAGAAAATAATGGCGACTTTATTGGTATAAACGAGCGATTATTTTCAAAGTCAGGTTCGGAAAATATTGGTTTACAGGAAGATAATGCTCCAAACATGCTCTTAGACGTGTACGGAGTTTTGAGCAAAACTCGAAATAGGTTCTAGTAAAGCTCCTGAGATCGCGCAACAAGTATGCTCAGTAATTCTCTTGCATTGACTCAGGCTGTTTCCAAGAACCACAATTTATTATTTCATCATTCCTTACTACTGCTGAAATCCCTTCAACCTTCAATCATCAGCACAAATATACACTACTTCCTGTGCCTCTCTGTAACTTGGAATCTCCAATTTTCTAATCATTTGCTCAATTACTGGCTGGGGTACTTTGAATGCTCTATTGTGATTTTGAGACAACAGCCGCTGGTAAGGGACTTCCAAATAAATAATCTTAACGCTTGCGCCGTAGTCCGTAAAAAGCGAAATCCACTTGCTACGCATATCTTTAGTGATGTTGGTGGCATTAAATACGAAAGCGGTTTTGGTGCGTAACCAGACTTTGGCTTGTTCCTTGGCTAGCTGGATGATTTGTCCGTTTTTCTTTTTATCA